>SXID01000097.1 GCA_005772955.1 Planctomycetia bacterium | reverse complement strand
GTGGCCGGATCGACCGCGGCGGCCGCGACCGTGCCGACCGGGCTGACGTTCACCGCCAGCGCTTTCAGGTCCGGCGGGGCCGCGTTCAACAGCGGTTGCGCGGTGGACAGCGTGATGAGTGCATTCACCCAGTCCTCGCCGGTGCGCTGATCGATTGCGGCCTGATACTCGGCCACGATCGCGTCCTTGTCCTTGCCAGTCGCGCGGAACTTGTACTGCGGGCGCCACGACGCGCTACTGACCAAGTAGTTCAGTTTCACTGTGCCGGCTCCGGCTTTCTTGTCGAGCAGAATCACCGCGTCGCGCTCGGTGCGAATGCTGCCGCCGGACTTCTCGGCGAGGAGCCGTTGGGTGAACGCGATCTTCCCCTGAAGATCTTCGAGTTGCTGCTTGACGAGGAGTTGCTCTTTCACCCGCTTCGTGCGGTCTTCCTGAACGAACTTTGCCAGCGAGATGATCTTCTCCGGGTCGAGCATACCCTTGTCGGTGAGGTTTTCGAGCGACTTCGCGGTGAACCCTTCGAGCTTGTCGAGCAACTTCAGATTCTCGCCCATCGCCTTCAGATCGGACTCGAAGGTCTGCGTCTTCGTCTGGAGCGTCTTGATCTCGGTGTCGAGTTTGCGGACCTCTTCGCGGGTGTCTTCCGCGATGGCTCGCGTGCGGTAGCGGACGCTGAGGACGCGAATGTTGTCGTTCCCCTCGGCGTACAGCGAACTTTGCATCGTGAGCGGCGGAAGCGGGGACACGACGACTTCCGTGAGGCCAGCGCCATCGGGCACGGTGACCTCACGCGTGATCAGCGCGGTGTTCGCGTATACGGTGACCGCGGTCACCTTGCTCGGTGCGGGCTTCACCGCGTCGGCCTTGTCCTGCGCGCGGCTGCGAGCCGAGGAGGTGAAGAACGCAAGCCCGATGGCGAGGAGCGAGAGCCGGAGGAACATACTGAACTCCAGAGAGTGGCTTTGGCGAGCGTGTGCTGCGATTTGTGCAGGTTCAGGAAAGCCGTTTGCGGCTTCGCGAGTCGACTCGCGAAGCCGCAAACGGCGACAGGTGCGTTACTTCTTCTCCGGCGCGACCTCGAAGCCCTTGGCCTTCGCCTGTTCGCGGATCACAGATTTGAACGCCTCGTCGAGCGTCTTCTCGCCATCCGTCTTCGGCTTCTTGGCGAGTTCCTCGTCGATCTTCTTCTGACGCGAGACGGACAACTCCGCGATCTTCTTCTGGAGGGCGGCCCGCTCCTCGGCCTTCTTCTTCAGGTACGCGAGGCGGTCTGCGGGCTTGATCTTCTTCAGCTCGTCGCACAGGTCTTCTTCCTTGATCTTCGTGATGTCGAAGTCCTTCTCTTTCATCTTGTCAATGAGATCCCAGGTCGAGTTGCGGTACAGACCGCCAGCCTTCGTCACGCTGCGCTCGATGGCGGCGCCCTTCGCCCCGCCCGGTGCGGCCGGTGCGGCGCCTGCGTTCTTGTCCTGAATGGCTTGGTTCTCGAACTTCGCCTTGCCGTCGGCACCGTAAGCGACGTAGGTCTTGTTCAGTTCTTCGCCCAACTTGATGATCTGATCGTCAAACTCGGTCTTCACGACGACCTGAACCGCGGCCTTGTTCTGATCGATGTTGACGTGCCGACCGCCGCACGATTCCGAGAACGCGGCCCACGCGGGGATTTCGCTGTCCTGGCCGTACTTGCAGTAGATCGTGTTGACGACGATCCCGGCCTTCTTGGCCATCGTTGCGACGTCGTCGAGTGAAACCACTTTGTCCTGGTTCGCGGCCTCGTTGCCGCAGACGAAGACGATCTTCAGCGCGCCTTTCTCGGTGCTCCACTTCTGGTCTTCGATGGCGGTCTTGGTGACGCGGGCAACGAGTTCGTCACCGCCGCCGGTCTTCAGCGCGTTGAGCATTTTGTAGACTTCGTCGAGGTCTTCGGTCAGATCGACCTCTTTGTTCACCCACCCCTTCTTCGCGTCATACCGGTTGGCGCCGTAAGCGTACAGGCCGACGCGCAACTGCGGCGTGGGCTTGATGCGGGCCAGTTCGTTCACCACGTTCCAGAGTTGAATCTTGGCGGAGTCGATCAGTCCGTTCATGCTGCCTGACACGTCGAGGCAGATGACGATGTCGACGGGCTTGCCGGTTTCAGCGGCGGCGGGCTTGGCGACATCGACCGGCTTGGGTGCGTCGGCCGCGGTCAGCGGCAGCGCGGCGCCGAGCGCCAGAGCGACAACGCTCGCGAGAGCGGCGATACGGAGAGCGAGTGACATGTGAACCTCCTGATAGAGCGACTGCGACTACGGTACGGGCGCAATGGCCCGCTTCGTCATATCCGACGAGATTGTAAACGAATTGGCTTGCGGGGGGTGTAACGCTTCGGTAACTGCATCTCGCAGTCGCGCGCGGCGAGCCGTGAGTGACGAGCAAGAGGCAGAAGACCAGAAGCGAGAATGTCTCTCGTCTTCTGCCTCTTGCTCGTAACTCGCGACTCGTCACTTCTTCACTACACGGATCTCCACCTTGCGGAACTCGACGGGGTGACTTTCCGCTTGCAGCGAGATGTAGCCTTCTTCGAGCAGCAGGTTTTTCTCGTCCTTGATGAGCTTCTTCGCGTCCGCATCCTTCGGGTCGAGTTGCGGCTTCTCGTACTGCATCACCAGTTCGCCCTCAACGAAGTGCTTCACGGTGCCGGAGCCGTTCACCTCGATCTCGGCGGTCACCCACGCGTCGCCGTGGTAGGTCTTCGACTTCGAGTTGGTGCAGTGCGTCGTGAACAACTTGCCGTCCAACACGACGTTCGTGCCGGGCGAACACATGTTGTTGGTCGTGCGGTTACCCTTGCCGAGACCGCCGAGGAACTGCGCCTCGATCGACACCGGGAACTTCTGATCCTTCGCCATCGTCTTCGGATCCTGGCAGTGGAACATGATGCCGCTGTTGCGGATCGCCCAGCCCTCGCCGCCCTTGCACTGCTCGCCCACGAACCGGTACTCCACTTTCAGCCGGTAGTGCGAGAACTTGTCCTTGTAGAAGATGTGCCCGAACTTGCCGCCGAACTCCTTGTACTTGTCGTAACTCACCTTCATCACACCGCCCTCGACGCGGAACGTGTCCGCGTGGTTGTCACCGAGTTCGTAGCCGGTGATTTTGGGCGTCCAGCCGTCCATGTTCTTGCCGTTGAACAGCGGCACCCACTCGCCTTCTTTCGTGTCCGGTGCAACTGCGGAGACCGGGAGCGGAATGGTGACGACCAGCGCGAGCGGCACAAGAAAAAGTACCACGCGACCGAGAGAGGATAAGGTCATGACACACGCCCCCGTGAACGGAAGTTACACACCCGCGTAAGTGTATTGCGCGGCCGGGCGTGGATTCAGGACGATTGTCGCCACAGTTACCGGTCCTTGCTCCCGCCCGGCTGTTTCGGCTCGGTAGCCGGGTCCACCTTTGGCGGTTCGGGTACGGCGAGCGGAACGTCGTACCCGACCACCGGAACGGCGCCGATGTACGTGATCCATTCGTCAGCGAACTTCTTCAGCGCGACCGAGTCCGCCGGGCCATCGTCGGTTGCCGAGAGTTTGAACACACGAACGAACACGGCGTACGCGGTGCGCCCGTCGATCGGTAGGTCGCGTGGGAGTTTGTTCAGTTCCGCGACGTACTGCCGAAGTTGGTCCGGCTTCTGCTTCGCGAGGTAGTAATAGAGCGCCCATGAGGTCGCGTTCGCTTTGATCGCGAGCCGCTGCTGCTTCTTGCGCAGGGTCACCGCGGGGTCTTCCTGGTCCGTTGTGGGCGAGCCACCGGGGTTGGGCTGCATCGGCTGCGGCGGTTGACCGGGAACAGGCGGCGGAGGCACCACCACGACCGGTTTCTTTGCCTTCTTCGGAGCTGGGTCGGGGTCGTCGCCGTCCTTGATCCCGTTGAAATACACGTCGCCCAGAACGTTTTCGAGCAACCGGTCGGAGTCCGGGGGCAGTTCCTTCTTGCTCACGAAGTCGCGGTAGTATCGCTGAAGGACGTAGTTCGGCCCGCCATGACCAGTCGTCGGTGCGACGTGCATGAACGGCTTGTCGTCGTCCCCAATTGTGACATAAGCCGGGCCACGAGGCCGGGTGAAGAAATTGACGGACCCGTTGGTAAGCCAGGTCGGCAACGTGACGTGCTTCGGAAGCGTGCCGGTGACGTACAGCAACTGACGTGTCCCCTCGCGACTCACGGCCGCGATGTCGGCATCGTCGATTGCCAGTTTCTCGACCGCCGCGAGCGTGGACGCACGCGCCACGTCCTCAGGCCGGCTTCCCTTCTCCCCGGTGCCATCGAGTTTGGGAATCTGGCCGGAAAGAAGTTGGTCGCGGTTTAGCCCCTTCACGAACACTTGCTGGTTCTGCCGCAAGAACGACTGGCCGACATCGTCCATTCGTTCGGGCGAGAGGACGAGCAGGTTGTGATCCGGCGAGTAAAACGCATCGGCCATTGGAAGGCCGTCGAGCGCCTGATGCAGCCCACGCATCGCTCCACCATGCGGAGCAAGGATTGTGACGAGTGGCTTGTTCGGCACTGGGAGAACGACCCCACGGGTCGCATGCCACAGGTAAAACGCGGCGAAATTGTCGTTCAACTGCGTGATGCGGCGGTCCACCTCGCTACCCGGGTTGTCCACGTACGCGACCGCGTAATGTCCCACAGTCCGAACGTTCTTGTAGTCGAGCCGCACCTTCCAATCTTCGGCGTCGCTCGACTGGGTCGCGGGTCCGGTTACGGCCTTCTGCATCGTTCCCCACGCGGTCACGAACGACTTCACGTCGCGATCCGTGATCGCGGGTGGCTTTCCGGCCGCGACAGTCATCAGTTCGTCGGCGTACGCGACGGCCTGCTTCGCGAACCCGGACTGGAGCGCGAGGACCATTGCGTTGTACAGCAACTTGGGATCGTTCTTACCACGCTCCCACGCCTGATACGCCTCGCGCAGTTCCGTGCCGCGGGTCTTCTTCAACTCGGGCGTGCTGAGCAACTGGTTGTACAGTTGGATGCTGCTGCTGTCGATAAAGAGGCTTCCGCTTTGCTTCTGCCCGTAGTACTGGACGTCGAACTTGTAGAACCGCGGGTTGTTCTCCTCGTGGAAATTCTTCGTTGCGTCGAGCGGCTTCTGGAGGAAATCAGTTTCCAACGGAATCACAACCACGATCGAGCGGGTGGGGTCGCGCTCGGCCGCACCTAGGCCCACGCCTGCGCCTCCCGGCCCGATCGCCATGCCACCAGGGCCGGGCGGCGGCCCCTTCGCTCCTCCCATAGGTTTTCCACCCGGGTCGATCACGCCGGGGCCACCGGGAACGCCCTCCGAGCCGGGACCGGTGCTACTGCCTTCGAGCAGCACGCGGATGATGATGTACCCTGCGAAGGTGGGCGTCGCAGTCGCGAACAGGAACACCGCGACCGCCAGCAGAAGCCGTTTCATTGAGTTCTCCCTTACAGCGGGATTTTGCAATGTGTCTATTGTTCCCCGTGGCACAGCTACGGGCAACGTGAAAGTCGCGGTGCGTTACGTCACTTCTTCGCGGGTGCAAAGTCGATCGTCGTCTGCGCGTTCCCTGGGAACATGGTCGTGCTGCGCTTCGGGTTGTTGCGAATCCCGGTGAGCCGAGTCTCCAACCATTCGATATCCACCCGGCTCGCGGCATCCGGTTTCCCCAAACCATCGACCTTGTCCATGGGCGCGAGGATCTTCGGGATCACTTCCTTGAAGAGTTCTTCCAAGGGCACGGGAACCAAAGCGGCAGCGAACTTGTTCGGCAAGGTGATATCGAAGTCGGGGTCGAAGAGCGGACGCCAGTTCCGAATCGCTTCGGCGATCCGCAGCGAGTACGAGCGCCAGGGCAATTTGCGGTCGAACGCATCCTCCGCGCGAGGTCGCGCGAACGTGACGAGGGCAAAGGTGACTGCTTCGACAGCCGCGTCCGCGTTGTACTTCACCGCAACGACGCGATCGCCCTTGGCTTCGGCCGGTGCCATGTTGCAAATCCCAATGACTGCCTCGGCCGCGTCCGCGGGACCAGGCGCCGGGAACATCTTCGGATCGCCGAACGCGACCACATCCGGGTCACGGAGCGAGCCACGGGTTAGCGCGACGCGGGTAAGTGTGTAGACCGGATAGAGCGGTCCGTTCGGCCCGGTGACGACAACGTACCGCACCTGCGCGAGAGCCTTAATCGCCTGTCGGCGGACGAGTCGAATCACCGCGAGTTGGTCCAGTGTCGCGTTATCCGCCTTGTTGTCAGGAAGGCCCGCGACGAGCAGCGCCGGGTTCGTGATGCAGTCATCGATCGCCTTCACAAGCGCGCCGACCATTTTCGGGTCGTCCGTTTGCCCCGGATGGTTGCGGGTCTTCAGCCAGTTCGGGTCAGACGCGGCGAGCAGGTTCGCAGCGGCGTGGAACAGATAGTACTTGACCTCGGTGCGGGTATTCGCGTTCGAGATAAGTTCCGTGAGCGTGGCATAGTGGGCCGTTGAACCACCCTTGCAGATGTACGCCAAGACGCGAGCCGCGTTCACGCGAACGATCGGCTCCGGGTCGGTTTCGATTAACTTCTTGAACGTGGCATCGAGCGCGGCGCCGAGTTCGCGAGCGTACACGGCCTGGTCCGGCCCGACCTTCCGTGTTCCGGTTCCCGGTTCCCACACGAACCGGTCCAGATCCTGGAGGATGCCCTCCGGGCCATCGATGCTGAGTACCCGCGTGCCCGGCGCAGGCAGTTTGAACTCCTGTGGAGCCTTATAAACGGACGGGTGCGCAACCACATCGGCGTAGTACTTCGCGAACTTGGCGAAGTTCTCCTTGGCCGCTTTGAGTTCTTCCTTCGGGATGCCGCCTCGCGGTATGTCGCGGTATTCGACGACCTTGCCGACGGCAGCGCTGTCCTTGGTCGGCAGCGCCATCGGTTGTGCCCTTGCGGACCCGGCGAAGAGTGCGAACCCGGCGCCAACGAGAAGTGTCCAGGCGGTGGAGCGTGCAAGCGTCATCGGTTTCCCCGAACCGTGGGATGTGGTGATCGGCTACGACCAGAACGGTGCCGAGCGAGTTCTCGTTGGTCACCCTGCTTCAGGCTAACGAAGGGGTTCGCGTGTTGCAAGGGATCGCCGCTTCGCTTCGCCCACGAAACGCGAGGTCCGCTCGATGCCACCGGTCGCGTGCGGATCGCGGTCGCGTGACGTTGCCGTTTCGGTGGCGAGGGGTTACAAAGCAGGTGTCGGACGGATCGGGCTGTAGCGCAGCTTGGCTAGCGCGCTTGCTTGGGGTGCAAGAGGTCGTGGGTTCAAATCCCGCCAGCCCGACCTGGCCCCGGTGACGACAGGAGTTGTCACCGGGGCGTTTTCATTGACATTTCCAGCACTTCCGAGTTCAGTCCGCACATCGCTCGAACGGAATGCAACTCCAACTGTCCACAGATGAACCAACTGCCATTGCGGCAAGAACAGCCTCGTTCAGGTTAGACACGACCTCGATCGCCGGATGCTATGAATTGCTTCGCGAGGTGCGGAACACAGCGCGGCTCTCCCGGCTCCCCTGCACACCCGGATTGGGTCGCGTTTGGAGTTAGAATGACCGCAACCCCGACTGTTGGTCTGGAACAACGGTGAAGATCTTGTCGACCTTGGTGGTTTTGAACACCTCGAGAATGTCCTCGTTGACGTTGCAGAGTACCAACACGCCCTGAGCTGCCTGGAGTTTGCGGTGCAGGGCGATCAACTTGCCGAGCATGCTACTGGACCAGAACTCGACGTTGCTCAGGTTCAACAGCAACTTTCGACGACCGAGATCGTCCACGAGGTGGAACAGATTGGCGCTGACAGGGAAAGCATCATCAAGGACCATCTTTTCAACGAATTTGACCACCGTGACGTCCTCGATCTCCTCGACTTCAATTCGAGAACGGCGTGCGGGTGACGACGACATGGTGCAGTGACCTCAACGCGAACAAACGAACGGATTGGTCCACGAAGTTGAACCCACTTCTATCCTACATCGAACCGGGCGCCCGTGTCGGGTAGACTAACTTACCTTATGAAAGGAGTCTCCAGTGCCCTCATTCGGTGCGCACCTGTCAATCAACCGCGGACTGCACAACGCGATCACTGCCGCGGTCGCGCTGCGGTGCGACACACTTCAAATCTTCACCAAGAACGCGAGCCACTGGAACGCGAACCCGCTCACACAAGACGACATCGCCCAGTTCCGCCGGGCCGCGTCCGCGTCGAGCCTCGCGCATCTCACCGTTCACGATTCGTACCTCATCAACCTCGCGTCGCCGGACGACAGTCTCTACGCGAAGTCGGTCGCGGCATTCGTCGATGAGATGGAACGTGCCGAAGCGCTCGGTATCTCTTATCTCGTCACGCACCCAGGCGCACACACCGGCAGCGGCGAAGAAGCAGGTTTGGTGCGTGTGATCGCGGGCTACGAGGAGGTTCACGCACGCTGCGCCGGATTCAATGTCCGCGTGCTGATCGAGACGACCGCGGGGCAAGGCACGGCGCTCGGCCACCGGTTCGAGCACCTCGCGACAATCCTCCAACGAGCCACGTGCGCCGACCGCATGGATGTGTGCCTCGACACGTGCCACGTGTTCGCCGCGGGCTACGCGCTCGCCGCAGAATCAGACTACGCCGCCACTTTCCAGCAGTTCGACGAACTCATCGGTCTGGCGCGCCTGAAGTTGTTCCACGTCAACGACAGCGCGAAGCCGTTCGGCAGTCGCGTGGACCGGCACGCGAGCATCGGATTGGGCGAGATCGGTGCGGAGGTGTTCCGGCGTCTCGTCACCGACCCGCGATTCACCGACCGCCCAATGATCCTCGAAACACCCAAGAAAGACGACGACGGGAACGGGATGGACGCGGTGAACCTCGCGCTGCTCCGCTCGTTCGCGACCGACAACGTCGCCCGCGCCGGCTGATTGCGACGGAGATTCCGAAGAAGCGGGTCAAGACCAGTTTCCCGCAAGCCGATGAATGGTGTGCGAAGGTTAACGGCCCCTCACCACGGTGCCGCGACCAACGCAAGGACTCGCACGCCTGACCGGTCCCCAGCCCGGTTTGATGTGCGATTCGGTCGGCGGGAAGAGGCGCAGCGGGTTGCGATCCGGCATCCCCAGTTGCTGTGAATCCGCCCGCGGAAGCCGTGTCCGGTACGATCGGGTGCTCGGCCCCCGACGACACCCGGTCCCGGACCTTCCCGCCACCGACCGGTCGGCTTCGGCGCAACTGATTCTCACCAGGAAGTCGGATCGCGAGGCACGACGCCGAGCGACCCATCTTCCGACGCACCAAGCTCCCGCCGGAGCCGGCCGACGCTCCTCTCCGCACGTCACTTGACCAATCACCCACCTGCCATATCCCATCAACGCGCCGCGCCAGCGATCGCCCCTGACTCGCGGCTAACCAGACCCATTACCTGACGACACCACAATGAGCACAATTCGCGCGTTGAAAGCCCGTGAGATTCTGGACAGTCGTGGGAACCCGACCGTCGAGGTCGAGGTTCATCTGACGTGTGGCACGTTCGGCCGCGCCGCGGTTCCGAGCGGGGCCAGCACCGGCGCGCACGAAGCCGTCGAACTGC
>SXID01000096.1 GCA_005772955.1 Planctomycetia bacterium | reverse complement strand
CTGCAACGCCGACAGAATCTCCACACGCTTGATCGAGTCCACGCCCAGGTCCGCGTCCAGCGACATCGACAAGTCCAGACTGTCCGCCGGGTAGCCCGTCTTCTCGCTCACCACCGCCAGCAACATCGAAGCGACCTCGGTTCGGGCCGAGATCTTCGCGACCGGCGTGGGCGGAACCGGCGACTGTGCAGCGGGGCGCGGCGGTGGCGGCGCGAACGCGGGAAAGATCGGAGCGGGCGGCGTGGGGATCGGAGCGGGCACAACCGGCGGGAGCGAGGGAGCATACGCGACTGTGGGCAACGGTGTGCCCGCGCCGAGGCCCGACAGCAGCAATGTTTGCTGTTGATCGACGAGCGTTTGCAACGTGCGATGCGCGGTCTCCTGCCCGTCGAGGAACTGCCGGTGCAGTGCCGCGGTTTGCTCCTGCATCCGCTGGATCGCGGCGAGGCTCTGCTGCGTCATGAGCAGCGCCTGGGCGAGCGCGTTCGGTTCGGGAGCGTTGGCGTCTGACATCACATGGCCCTTCGACCGTGCCGGAATCGCGAGTGCGGGAACGCCCGCGTGCGGCTTACCGTTGCCGTTCGCGGAGGACAAATGCTGCGGGGCGCGGGGTGGTCGCTTTTCGCGTGGGGTCACCGAGTTCGCGCCGCACACGCTGACCGTGAGGCCCGGCTTCCCGCTCCGCGGCGCGGGCGGGCGGCACCGGCTTTCACGTTCCCAAGCTGCGAGCGTGACAGCGTATCCCCCGGCCGCGAGACGCGCCAACACGTTCCCCAAATCTAACACACCGGGCCGCTTCCCCCCAGAAGCATCGAGCGCGAAGGCGGTTGCGTCCGCGACCGGCGTGTCTGCCAGAATCGCTTCGACCAGCCGCGTCAGTACCGATCCCGGCCCGAGTTCGAGGAACGTGCGGACACCAGCTGCGGCCATCGCGCGAATCTGTTCCACGAACGCAACCGGCTGCGCGAGCTGGTTCGCGAGCATGTCTTTCGCCGCGTTTGCGTCGGCCGGGTACTTTGCAGCCGTCGTGTTCGCGTACACCGGAAGAGTTTCCTGCGAAACTGTGATCGGCGTCCCTTCGAGCGCAGCGCGGAACGGGCCGGCGGCGTCAGCGACGAGCGACGAGTGGAACGCCGCCGCGACCGGAAGCCGCATCGCCTTCAATCGCGATTCGGAGAGTACCTTCGCGGCGCGTTCTATCTCGGCCGTCGCCCCGGAGAGTACGTTCTGCTTGGGTGCGTTGCGGTTCGCCACGACCACGTTCAGATTCTCTCGCGCGATCACCGATTCGATGTCGGGCAGCGGCGCGAGAACGGCGAGCATCGCGCCGGGGTCGTCGGCGCGGCGATCGGCCATCAGTTGACCGCGAACACGCGACAGACGGAACAGGTCGCGAGTCTCAAGGCGCCCGGCGGCGGCGAGTGCGACGAGTTCGCCGTAGCTGTGCCCCGCGAACGCATCGGCCTTGAGGCCGAACCGCGTACTCAGGATTCGCCACGGTCCGAAGCTCACCGCGCCAAGGGCCGGCTGTGCGTTCTGCGTGTCGCGAAGGGCGCGGTCGTTGTCCTTCTTCCGCTCGGCGTCAAACGTGGTCGGCGGGTAGATGTAGTCGCTCAACCGGCGCGCATCGGTGTCTTCGTGTGACAACGCAGCGACGGCTTCGTTCGCGACCGCGAGCGTATCGAGCGATTCCGGGAACAGGCACGCGAGATCGCGGAGCATTCCGACGGACTGCGAACCTTGGCCCGGGAACAGCACCGCAAGTTGGCCGGCGACCGGTCCGCGCCCGTAGTGAACGCCGTCCGGAGTGTGCCAACTCGTCGCGTCCGGGTCGGCGCCGAGTTTGGCCTTCGCGCCTGCGAGCATCTTCGGCAGGTCGGTGAGCGCGCGGTGGACCGCGAAGCACATCCTGCACGCGGCAGACGCATTGAAGGATGCGCGTGAGGCTTCGGCGGCACGGGCGAACGCGTTCCACTCGGTCGGCAGCTTCGCGAGTTCGGCCGCGAGCGCCTGCGGCGTGTCGGCCGCGAGCGCGACGACTTCGGTCGATCCGTCCCAGTCCGGCTCGCGCTTCTCCGGCCGGTGTTCTTCAAGCACCGCGTGGAAGTTGCTGCCGCCGAAGCCGAACGCGGACAGTGCCACGCGCCGCGGGTGTTCGGCGCGAGGCAGCCACGGGCGCATCTCAGCGCTCACGTAGAACGGCGTGTCGGCCGCGAGCAGTGGTTCGACCGGCCGCGTGACCTTCAGCGTCGGCGGCAGCACCTTGTTGTAGATCGCGAGCGCCGCCTTGATGAGCGACGCCGCGCCCGCCGCGGCCTTCGTGTGCCCGATCTGCGACTTCACCGAGCCGATCGCGCACCAGGGTTTGGGCTTCAGCGCGCTCCCCTTCGGGTCGCGGCTAAACGTGGTGTAGACATCCGTTAGCGCCGTGATTTCGACCGTGTCGCCAACTTTCGTGCCGGTGCCATGCGCTTCGACTAACTCGATCGTGTCGGGTGTTACGCCCGCAAGTTGGTATGCCGCGAGTAGCGCCTTCTTCTGACCTGCAGCACTGGGTGCGTAGATCGCGTTACCCTTGCCATCGCTGGACGAACCCAGTCCCTTCAGAACAGCATAAATCGTATCGCCGGCGCGCTCGGCGTCCGCGAGGCGCTTCAGTACGACCATCCCCAGGCCTTCGCCGAGGATGGTGCCGTCGCCGTCTTCCGCAAACGGCTTCGCATCGCCGGTGGGCGACAGCGCCGGTGTCTTACTGAAGCACATGTACATGAAGATGTCGTTGAACGTGTCGCACCCGCCCGACACGGCGACATCGCACCGGCCCGCCTGCAACTCGAGGGCCGCGAGGTGAACGGCACTCAGCGAACTGGCGCACGCGGCATCGACGACGCAGTTCGTACCGCCGAGGTCGAGCTTGTTCGCGATGCGCCCCGCGACCACGTTCCCGAGCAACCCGGGAAAGCTGTTCTCCTGCCACGGAACGTAGCTCTCCGCGATGCGAGCCGCAGCGTCGTCGGCAAGCTCCTGCGGGATGCCCGCGTCCTGCATCGCGCGATTCCATCTGGGGTGGCCCAATCGCGCGCCGAGAGGAATGACGAGTTCGAGTGTGCCCGTCACGCCGAGGATGACCGAAACGCGATCGCGGGAGACTTCAGAACCTATCCCCCCAACCCCCCTCCCTTCGGGGAGGGGGGCTTCACTCCCCCCTCCCCGAAGGGAGGGGGGTTGGGGGGGTAGGTTCTTCAGAACGATGCCCGCGTCGGTCAGCGCCTGCTTCGCGGCGACCAGGCCCAGGAGTTGCGTGGTGTCGGTGGCTTCAATGTCGCGCGGCGCGATGCCGAACTCGAGCGGATTGAACTCGACTGCGGAAAGGAATCCGCCGCGGCGGGCGTAGGTCATGTCGGGGGTTTTGGGGTCCGCATCGAAGTAGTCGTCCGGGTTCCAGTGCGTCGGCGGCACCGCGGTGATGCCGTCTACACCGTGCTTCACATTCGCCCAGAAGAACCCCGGCCCGGCCGCCTTCGGGAACAGGCAGCCCAGACCGACGATCGCGAGCGGCTCGAATCGCGCGTCACGTTTCGCGCTGGTTGTGTCGGGTTGTGCGTCGGCAATAGGTGTCATCGTGTCTCTGTCTTCAAACGTTAAGCGCGAAGCCGGTCGGTGACTTCGTCCGTCGTCATTGGTGCGAGCGGGAAGCACGCGTCGGGAAGGCTCACGCCCTGCTGCCGAAGAGCCGCGCAGCGGGTCACGACGCACGCACCGTAGAGAAGATTCAGAGCGACCCCAACCACCGTGCGGTTATGGGAAACTTCCAGGTGTGACCCCTTCGCCCACTCGTTGAACGCACCCATCGCGGGGCCGCACCACACCTGATAGTCCATCTGCCGCCCGGCTTCGCCCGCGTTCGCCCACCGGCTCGACAGTCCCAGATACCAGCGGAATGCCAGCGCCATCCGGTGCCGCGGGTCGGAGTCCGCTTTCCACAACTGCGCCGGTTCGCGCTTGCCCCAGAACTCGCGCGTCAGGTTCCAGACCTCTTCGAACGTGGTGCGGAAGTGGGTCTTCTCAACTTGGACACGTTCCGCCTCCGGGATCGCTTCCCAACTGGTGTACGCGCGGTACAGGTCGAACAGTTTCTGTGCCCGCATGGCGAACATCGTGCCGCGTTTGAGCACCTGCACCTTCACGCCCATCTCGAACATGTCTGCGGCCGGTGCCATGATCACATCCGCTTGCCCTGCTTCCGCAAGCATCTTGCGCACGCTGTCCGAACTGCCGGACTCGACGCACGCCTGGTTCACGCTGCCGGTGACGACGTAGGCGGCGCCCATCGCGAACGCGCCGGCCACGCTCGCGGGCGTCGCGATGCCGCCGGCTAATCCTACGCGTGGCGGGGCCTCGTAGCGGAACTGCCCTTGCAACCGATCGCGTAGCGCGATGATGGTGGGCAGGAGCGTGATCGCGGGTCGGTTGTCCGTGTGCCCGCCGGAATCGGCTTCGACTGTGATGTCGTCCGCGAGCGGGAACTTTGCCGCGAGCATCGCCTGAAGCTCAGTCACATGTCCGGCAGCGACGAGCGCGCGGAGCATTTTCTCCGGCGGCGGGCTGAGGAACTTGGTCGCGACTTCGACGCGTGACACCTTCGCGACGACGCGGTTCATCGGGATCGCGAACCTGGTCACGCCGCCGCGGAACCCGGCCACGCGATACCGCACAATCGCGGGCGTGAGGTCCAGGTACGCGCTCGCCTCGACGTGCGTCACGCCCTTCTTGAGCAGCAACTCGGCCGTCGCCATCTCGTGCGATTGTTCGCCCGGACTGTGAATCAGGTTCACGCAATACGGGGCGTCGCCGAGGTTCGACTTCAACCGGTCGATGGCGGCGCCGATGCGCTCGAGCGAAAGCCCGGCGGCGCCGAAACTGCCGAGCATCCCGGCCTTGCTCATCGCCTCCACGATCTCGGCGGACGCGATGCCGTTGGCCATCGCACCGGTCATGTACGGGTAGCGGACCGCGTGTTCGTGGAGAAACGTGGGGTCGCCGAGTTGCTCCGGCGGCAGCGGCGGAAGGTACGCCGCGACCGCGTGCCCGCTACCGCCAGAGCCGAGCGAAACCGAGCCGCCGTGCGCGACCGCGAACCCGACGTTGGTACGCAGAAGCACGACCGGCGATTTGAGGTCGCCGATGGCGCTTCGGAAAGCATCGGACGTGTCGAACGAGGGCGCGCCGTTCGGAATCCAATATCCGAGTGCGGGCGGGCCGCTGAGGGTGCCGGCCGAGTGAGTCATCGCGTAATTGTGCGGCGCCAGTGGAGCGAGCGATACACCTTATGGCATATCGCTTTTCGTCCGGCGCGAACAGTGCCGGGACTCTGGGCTGTATGGGGAAACGGTCCTACCCCAACCAAACACGCTCGCCGTACTTAGCCACGAGCCGCCGGCGACCGATCGCACCAACGTGAACACCGTGAAGGCCGAGGTATTCGATCTGGTTGCCCGGTGCGTTCGCGAGACGTTCCGCGCTCTCTCGAGTGAGTTGGTTGCGAGACAGGTTCAAGCGTTTGAGCCGGCGCCACAGCGGAGACGCGACCAGCCGCTCAACGCCCAAATCGCTGATTTCGTTGTTGGCTGCGTCGAGGTCGGTGAGTTGCGGTACATTGTCGCTGAACGCGATGGCCACTAACCCCGGATCGCCCAGCCCATCACCAGGCCCGTGGACCGTCCAGTCAAGCGATTCCAACCGCGACAGGTACGGGCACGCGGTCAGAGCGGGAACCACGTTCGGGCCAGGGTCTCGCACCGCGATGGAGGTTACACAAGCGAGTTCCGGGCGAATGAACCGAGTGATAGCCGCCCGATTCAGATTTCGGATGCAAACGCGCGGAATCGGGCGCAATTCGCCGAACTCTTCAGCACGCTGGATGAACAGCAGAGCCGTGACGCGCAACTCAGATACGAACCCACGATCAAACAGGACCTCGTAACTGATGAGGTCGGCACCGAGCGGTCCGACAAGATCACGTCGGTATTTTTCGAGCAGGAACTGCTGCCGGTGCGCGAGCTTCTGCCGTTCTTCGGTCGAGAGGTTTCCGTTCGCCTTCAGCGCAATTTGTGCGCGAACGAACTCGGCGCGAACGGGCCGGTCGTGTTCGTCGAGCCAGTCGGCAAACGCGAGTCGCGGCGTGTCCTCTTCGGGGTGCGCCGTGATTGCCGCCAGAAGCGAGTCTTCGTCGTTCATCATCGGTTCTACCCGTCGAGCTTCGACGGCGGGTTCGGGTCGGGGTACTTCGTGCGCAGGTCGCGCCACTGCTCCTGACCAATCGCGCGGCGGAAATCCTCGTCGTGGTAGAACCATACCTTCGCGCCGTTCTTCGTTGTCTCCGCGAGCAGGCGTTCCAGTTCGGACCGGTCGCCGGTTTCCGCCGCGACCGCGGCGCGCAGCGCGTGCGCCACCTTATCCGCACCCAATTCCGTCAGCAACCTCGACGCGTCCTCCGGCTTCGTGCGCAGTGTGCCGCGGACGTACTCTTCGCGCGCCGACCACCGGTTCAACACCTTCTCGTCGGTCTCCAGCATGAACTTCTTGTACAGCAGCGTCGCGGTCGCGTAGTCGCGCTTGCGGAAACTCAGGTGCGCCTGCCAGTACGTGCGATGGATGTCGTTCGGTTCGCGCTTGCGGTGGGCCGTGAGCAGCGCCGCGAGGCCGTCGAAATCGTCGGCGCGATCGTACAGCCCCGCGAGTTGCTGGAAGACGTCCGCCGTCGGCGTAACCTTCTCGTAGGCTTCAAGCCCCTTCTTCGCGCTGAACATGCACGCGATCCGGCGCCAGCGGAACCGGCGCGCGGCGCCCGCGTCATCGTCCTCGCCATCGGGGTCGTTGACCACAACCTTCGGCAGCCGCGCGCTGCCGGTCGCAAACGCTTCCGCCGCCTTGTCGTAATCCTTCTCGTTCTGGTGAATCGCGCCCTGGTAGAACCAGATCCACGGGTCGTCCGGCAGGCTTTTCCGGTGGGCCGCGACCAGTTCTTTCAGTTGCGCGAGTTGAGCGGCGGGGGTGCCGTCGTCGCGGTCGTAGTACTCATCGTCGAGGTCTTCGGCGAGAGTGCGGAATGCATACGCAACGTGGGCGGTGGGAACGGCCGTGTACGCGTCGAGTGTCTTCTTCGTGCTGCGCATGGCGAACAGGTACGAATCGAGAACCTGCTCACGGTCGTCGCGGGTCGCGGCCTTCAAGCCGTGCTCCATGAGCTTCTTCGCGTCGTCGAACTTCGCGACTTTCACCTTGCGGCGGACATCGTCGCCCAGCCCGCGAGGGTCGTCGGGCCGCGCCTTGCGCAGTGCATCGAGCAGAATGTCCGCGGCGATGTCGTCGCGGTCGCGGTGCAGGTCGCCCACTATCTCGTCGTACATTCGGCGCGGGTTCCGTGCCTTTGCGAGACGCGTGCCGAGTTCGGGTTTCTCCTTGTCGGGAATCACCCGGCGCAACCCCAGGAGCGAGCGCCTCGCGTCGGGGTCGTCGTCGAGTGCGGCGCGGTAGGCATTCGCTGCCTCGCGTTGGCGGCCCAGTCCTTCAAGCGCATACGCCTCGGCCGCGTGCGCGTGCGAGTCGGGTCCGCACCGCAGCCGGTACTCGCGAATCGCAGCGAGCGCCCCCTCGAACCGCCCGGCCTCGTTCAGCACCGCGGCGCGGTACGAGGCCGCCGCAGGCATCCCCGGCACGAGCCGTTCGGCTACATCGAACTGGAGCAGGGCGTCGTCGAACGCGCCGCGGCGGGTGAGAACGCGGCCCTCCACGATCGCGCGGATCGCGGCGTCCTCAGGCGCCAAACGAAGACCGCGAGTGGGCGCGAGCGCGGCGTCGGCCTCGTCCGGGTTCAGACCATTGTTCATGGCCCGTGTGGCGACCGAGATTGCCGCTCGCGCCGCGTTGTACCCACCCGGCTTCTGCGAGTTGAGTTGCGTCACCTCCTGCACGTTCAGCGTCGCCGGGTCGCGGGTGAACCGCAGCGCGAGGTACAGGTCGGTGGTGTCGAAAACCTTCCACTCACCGTCGCGCCGTATGAACCACCATCGTGCCTTGAACGACTCGCCCGTGCCCGACCGGTGAACCGCGTAGACGGACGCTTCCTTGCCGCCGTCGAGCCAGTCGATGCGGCGAATGTCCGTGTGCTTCCAGCGCAGGCCCTTGTCCTCGACAAGACACCGCGCGATATGGTCTCGGAACTCCTTTTCCAGCAGCTCCTGCGTGCGCGCCGGGTTATCGGCCTGCCACCCGGACACGCGGACCAGTTCCTCGACGAACCGCTTCAGATCGGTGAGCCGGTCCGCCGCCTCCTTGTCCTCGCGTTCGATCGCGCGCCCGAGAGCCTCGAAAACCGGGGCGAACTCAGCGACGTCGGCAACCGGTGGCGGCTTCGAGTTCTCGTACGCGACCGCGACCTCGTCCCAGTCCACGGTGTGTTCGGTGACTCGCTCCAGGAACAGGTCCGGGTCTTTTTCGCGCACCTGTGCTCTCTCGCGCATCTGCTCGAGTTCCGCACGTGCGCGGTCACGCACCACGGCGCGTCGTTCCCCCATCACCTTCACCAAAAGGGTGAGGCCGATCAGTCCGCCACCGCAGAGCAGCGACGCGCAGACGATCAGCGCCACCACAACGCGCTTGTTCATGGAAACCGCCTCGCCAGACCGTAAAGTTCGTAGAGCGATTGGACCCGATCGCGCGCGAACGGTCAAACAGAAACGAACGAACCCCCGCAAAATGCGGGGGTTCGTGAAGATTCTTGTCCCTCTCCCTTGCAGGAGAGGGCACCGACAACACGACTGTCAACTCGTGGCCGGGGTCTCGGTGGCCGCGGGCGTCGTCGGAGCGGCGGCGATGGGGGTTGGCGCAGGAGCCGGTGCCGGCGCGATCGTCGCTGGCCCCTTCTTTTGCACCTTCTTCTCACCGGCCTTCAGCAGTTCCACGACCGCCGTGGCGCCGCCGTCGCCGAGGCGTCGGTAGTGCTGCTTCAGGACGCGTGTGTAGCCGCCCGGACGGTCGGCATACCGCGGCCCGATCTCGCGGAACAGCTTCTTCAACACCGTATCGCCGGTGGTTTCGTCTTTCTTGTCCCAGATGCCGGTGCCGTGGGTCGGGCCGAGCAGCGCCATCGCCTGACGGCGGTAGTGCAGCGCCTCGGTCTTGGCCTTCTTCTCTTCCGCATCGCCCTTGCCGGCGGCGGCAACGGTCACCGCGTTCGCTTTCTTGGCAAGCGTGATGATCTTCTCGACGAAGGACCGCATCTCTTTGGCCTTCGGCAGCGTGGTGACGATCTTCTCGTGCGTGATGAGTGCGCGTGTCAGGTTGCGGAACAGGCTCCGACGGTGACTCGCGTTGCGGTTCAGGTGACGACCGCGCTTACGGTGGCGCATGGCTTCCCTCAGAAGAGGTTGGAGGATAGAAATCCGAGATCAGAAGCAAGAACTCCACCCCGTGCCAAGGCAGGTGAAGGTGACGAAACAGCGGCCGGTCATTTCGGACTCGGTCCGCTGTTTTCTGACCTCTTGTGTTCGCGGCGCGCGCCACGAACTACGAGCGGCGTGGCGGGATCCGCATCCCGAGCATCAGTCCGCGTTCTTCGAGCTTGGACTTCACTTCGCGAAGGGTGGTTTCCCCGAAGTTGCGCACTTCGAGCAGCTCCTCCGACGTCCGAATCACCAGATCGCGAACGGTCTGAATACCTTCGGTTTCCAAGCAGTTCGTCGCCCGCACCGACAGATCGAGTTCGGCGAGGCTCATGTTCAGTTTGCGGTCGAGTTCCGCGTTCTGCGCGTCCGCGACCGACGTGTTGCCGCCGATTTCGACGGAAACTTCGTCCAGCGGCACCTCCGGCCCCGGCTCCGTGTACTGCACGAACGGGTTCAGGTGCTTGCGGAGAATCTTCGCGGCCTCAACGATCGCCATCTGCGGCGCGAGCGTGCCGTTCGTCCAGATCTCCATCACGAGACGGTCGTAGTTCGTCTTCTGACCGACGCGGGTCTCTTCGATGTCGTACTTGACTCGCACGACCGGAGAAAAACTGCTATCGACGGGGATCACCCCGACCTCGCGTTCCTTCCCGGCGTTGTCGTCGGCGGTGCGGTAGCCGCGACCATTCTCGACCGTCATCTCCATCACGAACGGCACGTCGCTGGTCAGCGTCGCGATGTGGTGTTCGGGATTGATGATCTGGATCGACTCGTCGTGCTGCACGTCCACGCCGCGAACCGACCCGGCTTCGTGCTTCTGAATGCGAATCGTCTTGGGCTGATCCGAGAGGTTCTTCACCACGAGGCTCTTGACGTTCAGGATGATGTCCGTCACGTCTTCCACCACGCCGGTGATGGTCGAAATCTCGTGCTGCACGCCCTGGATCTTCACCTTGGTGATCGCGCTGCCTTCCAAAGAGGACAGCAAGATGCGGCGGATGCTGTTGCCGATGGTCATACCGAAGCCCTTCTCGAAGGGTTCGGCGTGGAACTTCCCGTAGATGTCGGTGAGTGTCGAGCGATCTGCCTGGACCCGGCTCGGCAACTCTAATCCGCGCCAACGAACGCGCATGGTCGATCCTCCTGCCATCGGCTTTCCGCCCCTCCCCGCGACCGTGGGAGAAGCGAACCAGACGGCCATTTCGCGAAACAACACCGGCGGTCACGGCCGGAAGTCAAAGTAGTAGGCACACTCCGTGTGCCGTCGCGATACCACCCGTGAAGCAACGGTACACCGCGTGTGCCTACTACTTTAGCGGGTGGCGATTTCGATGATGAGCTGCTCGCGGATGTCCGTGATGCGCTCGTCGGTGTCCTGGCGACTCGGCACGCGTGTCATGCGGCCTTCGGGGGCGTCCTGGCTCCCGGTCAGTTCGAGGAAGTCCGGGATGCGAACCACGCCCTTCGCGAGCGTCTCGCGGGCCATCTTCAAGCTGCCGTCGCGGGCCTTCACTTTGATGATGTCACCCGGCTTGACCAACATGCTGGGGATATCGCACTTCACGCCATTCACCAGAATGTGCCCGTGGGCGACCATCTGGCGGCCAGCGTTGCGGTTGATGGCAAACCCGAGCCGGTGGACGACGTTATCGAGACGGCGTTCCAGAATCGAGAGCAACTGCTCGCCGGTGTTACCGGTGGCGCGTGTCGCGAGTTGGTAGTAGCGGCGGAACTGCGCTTCGAGCACACCGTAGAACCGCTTGAGCTTCTGCTTCTCGCGGAGACGGATGCCGTATTCGGAGGTCTTGGAACGCCGCGCGCCGTGCATACCGGGCGGTAGGGCTTCGCGGTCGATCGGGCACTTCGGACTGAAGCACCGGTCGCCCTTGAGGAACAGTTTCACCTGTTCCCGACGACACATCTTGCAAACGGGGTCTGTGTTGCGTGCCATAGTGAGGGAGGACAAGGAACAGGGGTCAGTTGGCGGACGAAACGTTCGTCGGCCGAAACGCAAAGGTTGGTGTCCGTTGGAGTGTCTTCCCGGCGAACCCCAGAGTCGGAACGGGAAGGGGCACAACAACGTCGAAGTCAGGATTCCGCGGCGCGAGCCGCGAAATCCTGACTCCTGACACGAACCCGCGGAGACCAGACCGCAAAGCGGTCCGGTGTGGTCTTAAACGCGCCGCTTCTTGGGCGGTCGGCAACCGTTGTGTGGGAGCGGGGTCACGTCTTCGATGGCCTTGACGTTCAACCCGGAGGCCTGGAGCGCGGTGACGGCGGACTCGCGTCCGGCGCCTGGCCCCTTGACCCGCACTTCAACTTCCTTGACGCCGAACTTCGACGCCTTGGAGGCGCACTCTTCGGCAGCCCGTTGCGCCGCGAATGGCGTGCTCTTGCGGCTGCCCTTGAACCCGACCGCACCGCCCGACGAATGGCACAGCGTGTCGCCGTTCGTGTCGGTGATGGTGATAATCGTGTTGTTGAACGTGCTCTGCACGTGGGCGATGCCGCGGCTTACGTTGCGGCGGGCCTTCTTTTTCTTGCTCTTAGCCATGTTTTGCAGGGGTCAGGATTCAGGATTCAGGATTCAGGAGTCAGGGTTGAAGGATAAGAGAAGCCAAGAATCAGAAACAGCGAAGAGGGGTCGGGAAGAACCGACTCCTGCCTCCTGCCTCCTGACTCCTGCGGCACTACCGCATATCCTTGACGCCCTTCTTGCCGGCGACCGTCTTGCGGACGCCCTTGCGGGTGCGGGCGTTCGTCTTGGATCGCTGACCGCGGACCGGCAGGTTCTTACGGTGCCGTTCGCCACGGTAGCACTTGATTTCCTTGAGCCGCGCGATGTTCCCGCCCTCGACACGGCGGAGCGGCCCCTCAACGAGGTACTCCTTGTCGAGCAGAACGGCGATCTCGGCGATTTCCTTGTCGGTCAGCTCTTTGGCCCGCCGCTGCGGGTCGATCTTGAGCTTCTCGCACACTTCCAACGAAGTCGTCGGCCCAATCCCGCGGATGTACCGCAGCGAGATGTGAGTCGGCTTGTCCGGTGGAATGTCAACGCCTTGGATACGGGGCATAGCTGGTGTTCTGTCGCTTGAGGTTGGGGATGGTGGGCCTGCGCAAAGCCTTGTCCCACCCTACAAAACTAGCCTTGCCGTTGCTTGTGTCGCGGGTCTTCGCAGATAACGCGCACGACGCCCTTCCGCTTGATAAGTTTACACTTCTCGCAGATCCGTCGCACGCTCGCTCGCACCTTCATGGGGCACCCATTAACCTCGCAGCCTGTCGCCCGAATCGGGGCGTCACGGCCACTCCAAATTCCGTAAAAACCGTACACGTCCGGTAAACCTTCAATCTAGCCGGGACCGCAGAACCGACAAGTGGCGAACGCCAGATTCTTGCCTTCGCCGGTTGTGGCTTCGCAGGTTTGCTCGCAAAGCCACAACCGGCGAAGTGGGCGCGAATTATTGTGCGACAGAGGGCGCTGGTGGGGTCGGCTCCTCGTCGAACGCGCCTTCGTCGGCCGTGATGATGAACACGCCACTGGACGTGAGCGCGAGCGTGTGTTCGACATGCACGCTCGCGAGCCGGTCACGCGTCACCACAGTCCACTGGTCACCGAGCGTGTCCACTTCCGCACGCCGCATGTTCACCATCGGTTCGACGGCGAGCGTCAAGCCCGGTTCGAGTTTGAAGTCCGCCTTGCGTGTCTCGCGGTCCACATAGTTCGGGACCTGTGGGTTCTCGTGCATGCTTCGCCCGATGCCGTGACCCACATAGGACGTGACCACGCTGAACCCGGCCTGCTCGACATGCTTTTGCATTTCGCTCGCGACCTGGCTCCACCACTTGCGTTTCGGCAACAAGTCGATCGCGATTTGAAGCGTCTCCTCACCGACCTTCAGCAGCCGGGCCTTCTCGGGCGACACGGCACCGATAGGAACGGTGATCGCGCGGTCGGCACACCAGCCGTTGAGCTTGCACGCGGTGTCCACCTTCAGCAAATCGCCTTCCTTCAGCACGCGCTGGCCGGGGATGCCGTGAACGACTTGCTCGTTGACGCTGAGGCACGTCACCGCGGGGAACGGCGTCTTGCCGGGGTAGCCTTTGAACAGCGGAATGGCCATGTGACGCGCGTAGAACGCCTCGACCGCCTGGTCGATCTCGATCGTCTTCACGCCCGGTTTGGCAAGGTCGCGACAGATCTTCAGCGCGCGCGCGACGAGTTTGCCCGCCTCTCGCATGAGCGCGATCTCGCGGGCGGACTTCAGTTCCGGCGGACGGTTGGTATTGGGTCGGAGCATATGTTGAGTTTAGAGCGCGTTTGGGAACGGTGTAGCGTTGTTTAACGAGCCGCGACCGCAAGGGAGTGGTTGAGCTTTGCCGCTCCCTTGCGGTCGCGGTTCGTTGAGGTGCTACGCATTTCCGGAAAGCGCTCTAGCGAGCAACCCCATCGCGGCCAACGCGCCGGCGAGTCCTCCCGGTCGGATTTGAACCGACGACCTGCAACTTATAAGGATGCGGCTCTAACCGCTGAGCTACGGGAGGCGCGAATCAGACGTATGCCGTCACGTATCATCGCAGCCTCCCTCCTTCGCTTCGGGTTGGTTCAGCGCCGGAATGCGTCAATCCAACTGAGCGTCACGAACTTCGAGCCGACGAGCATGTCCGGCGGCAGCCGCAATTCGATTCCCTTGTCCGTCTGCACGATCTTGATGGCGAGCGTTCCACCCGAGTCGCCTGCTTCGAGCGGTTCGCGTTCACCCTTCGCGTTGAGGAACGCGAACGTCACCTTCCCTGACGACTTGATCGACCCAGTCGCCGAAATGCGGTCCGTCGTGAGCCGGAAGTTCTCCAGGTTCTTGAAGCCCTCGCCCTTCTCGTAGGTCAGCAGAATCACGACCTCTTTCGGCCACGCGCCCTCTTTGAGGTTGATTGTGGCGGCACCGATCCCGCGCGTACTCGTCACCGTGAACACGACCCGGTTCTTCTCGACGGTCGCGGCAACCTTGTCTGCGGGTCGCGCGAAATCACCGTAGGTGAACTCCGGCTTCCCCGGGTCGGCGGCGGTCAGCAGAACCAGCGCGGCGACGAACACCGGTGCCTCCTCTACTTCGCGCCGAGCGCTCGAACGATGTTCGCGTGGATGTCTTCGACCGCACCGACGGCGGGAATCTCGCGGAGCACCCCGCAGCGGGTGTAGTGTTCAACCAGCGTGTCGTTGTTTTTGTGGAACTCGTTGAGCCGTCGGCGAATCGTGTCCTCGTTATCGTCCTCACGCCCGCGAGCGAGCATCCGCCGCACCACCTCGTCGTCCGAGATCGTGAGGAGAATCACGTGGGTCAGATCGAGATGCTCCAGTCGGAGTAGCGCGTCGAACGAGATCGCCTGGGCGTAGGTTCGGGGATACCCGTCCGTAACGAATTTCTCCGGTCGACTCTCACCGCGGAACAACTCGGCCACCACATCGTTGACGCGATGGTCGGGAACGAGAAGTCCCCGCTCCATCAACGGCGCAACCTCGCGCCCCATTTCGGTGCCACGGGCGATCGCGTCGCGAAGGATGTCGCCTGTGCCGATGTAAGTGAGGCCGAGTCGCTCAACCAGCAGTCGGGCTTGCGTCCCTTTGCCACAGCCGGGGAGTCCGAGGAGCACCAGTCGCATGAACCGTCACCTTGCGGGGGCCGCCGGCAACGGCCGGAGCGTCGCCCGGCCCACGCCAACCGAAGTCGAGCGTGCCCGGTGCCGGGTCGGGGAGAGGCACACCGATCCTTCACAACCTCTGTATTGTCACCAACGGCCGAAAAAAGAGAAGGGGGGGCAAGAAACCTACCCCCCAACCCCTTCCCTTCAGGGAGGGGGTTGGGGGGTAGGTTTCTTTTTCCTGCTCACGTTTCGTCGGTAAGGCTTGGGTAGTTCCGCATGACGAGGTGGCTGTTGATCTTCTGCACGAGGTCAAGCGCCACGCTGATAACGATGAGCAAGCCAGTGCCGCCGTAGAAGCTCGCGACCTGCGGTGGAATCTCCAGTTCACTGGAGATGACGTTGGGGATGATCGCGATGACCGCGAGGAACGCGGCGCCCACGAACGTGACCCGCATCAGGACTCGCTCGAGGTAGTCCGCCGTCTTCTTGCCCGGCCGGTAGCCGGGGATGAAACTCCCGTGATCCTTCAGGTTGTCCGCAATCTCCTTCGGGTTGAAGGTGATCGCAACCCAGAAGTACGTGAACACGTAAATCATGATCACGTACATGAAGTTGTAGAGCCAGCCGCGGTGGTTCTGGAACATGTTCGAGAGCGCGCCCGCCCAGCCGAGCGAGCTATCGGACAGCGTGTAGATGGTGTTGAACAGGAACCACGGCAGAATCAACAGCGTACTCGCGAAGATAACGGGCATGACGCCGGCCGCGTTCACTTTCATCGGCAGGTGCTGACGCGTGCCGCCGTACACGCGTCGCCCGCGAACGTGTTTCGCACTCTGAGTTGGGATGCGCCGCTGTGCCTTCGTCATCGCAATCACACCGACCACGACCGTGACGAACAGGAACGCGAGGACGATCAACTTCTCGAAACTGATGTCGCCACCGGCCCCGCCGAGGGTGAACACCGAGTCCTTGATCTTGCCGGTCGTGGTGTCGATCAGCAGCGAGTTGGTCGCGTCCGGGATGCGGGCCACGATGCCGGCCATAATGATGAGCGAGATACCGTTACCGATCCCGTACTCATCGATTTGCTCGCCGAGCCACATCAGGAACACCGTTCCGGCGGTCATGGTGACGACGGCGGTGAACCCGAACCACCACAACTCAAAACCGGTGTCGTAGCCCGCCGGAGCGAGGCCCATCGCTCCCCCCGCGTCCTCGGGTTTCATTACCGCCTGCACAACCATGATCGCCTGGATTATGCAGATCGGGACCGTGAGGTATCGCGTGAGTTCGTTGATCTTCTTCCGCCCGGCCTCGCCCTCTTTCTTCAGTTTCTCCAGCGACGGCACCACGCCGCTGGACAGCAACTGAATGATGATGGATGCCGAGATGTACGGCATGATGCCGAGCGAGAAGATACACGCGTTCGACAGGTTACCACCGGAGAACAGCGAGACAAACCCGAGCACCTGACCGAGCGCGCCGCGTTGGGCCTGCGCCATTTTCTCGGCCATCTTGGCCTGGTCGATCATTGGGAGCGGGACGTAGTAGCCGATGCGGTAGACCGCGAGGAAGATTAGCGTGATGAAGATCTTCTTGCGCAACTCCGGGATCTTGAAGATGGTGAGGAGTTGGTCGGGCACGAGGCCCAGAATGCTGGCCGCGGCACCGAAGAGCGTGAGCGTCCAGCCAAGCCACGACAACTCCTGGCCGCCATAGGAGAACGCGACCACACCGCCGATGAGTGCCGCGATACCGGAGGCGAGGCTGATGGTGCGCCAATTCATGGTCGTGTCCCTACTTCACTTCAAAAGTGAGGAGGTCGGAAGAAGTGAGGAGTGAGGAGTGAGGAGTGAGGAGTAGGCTTTCCACTCTCACTCCTCACTCCTCACTTCTTCCGACCTCCTCATTCCTCACTTCTTCTTCGCTGCGCGTGCGGCGTCTTGGGCCTTCTTCTTCGACCCCATCTTGTTGCGGACCGGTTTCTTCGGAGCGGGAATCAGGTCGCACGTGCCGCCGACCTTCTCGATTGCGGCCTTCGCGGCCTTCGAGAAGTGATCGGCCCGCACCGTCAGTTTCTTGGTCAACTTCGCCGCGTTGTCGCCGAGAATGCGCAGTCGGTCGAACGAGCCGACCACGAGCCGGCAAGTCTTCAGCGACGCCATATCGACAGTGCTGTTTGCGTCGAATGCTTCGAGGTCGCCGACATTCACGACGGCGGCGGACTTGTCCCAGGTCGCGTGACTGAACCCGCGCTTGGGCCACCGGCGGAACAGCGGCATCTGGCCGCCTTCGAACAACCCACTGGGCAGGTCGGCACCGGCGCTGGCGTATTGGCCCTTGTGCCCGCGACCGCTGGTCTTGCCGTGACCGGAGCCGATGCCGCGACCGACGCGCCGCTTGAGCTTCCGCTTGTCAATGCCGGGGGAGGAAACGGTTGACAGATCCATTAGAGTTGCACCCCCCGCAACCGGGCGACGTCTTCCTTCGTGCGAAGTTGCGACAACCCCTGGAGCGTAGCTTTGACGAGGTTCAGCGGGTTTGTGCTGCCGTGAACCTTGGTAAGAATGTTCGTGATGCCGGCGGCCTGGAGCACCTCGCGGACGCCAGGACCAGCTTTCACGCCCGTGCCAGGGCCGGCCGGAACAAGGATCACCTTGCTCGCACCGTATTTCCCGATGACGCGGTGCGGGATCGTGCTCCCGCGGACGGAGACCTTCTTGGAGCGCTGGACGTTGCCCTCGCCCTCTTTGATCGCCTTCTCAACGGCGGGCGGCACTTCGTTGGCCTTGCCGTAGCCGTAAGAGACTTTGCCCCGGCGGTCACCGACGACCACGAGAGCGTTGAAACTGAACCGCCGGCCGCCCTTGACGACGCAGGCGGACCGCCGAATTTTCACGACAAAATCGACCAGCGCGTTGTCGCGCGAGTCGCCGTCGCCCCTGCCGTCCCGTCGCTCACGCGCCATTTCGTCAGCCCTCTGGGAGGGGAATGGACATTCCCCTCGTGTAATCTCGTTCGTTGTATTTGAAGAACCCCTCCCCAACACCCTGAAGGGAAGCGAGCAAGACTACTTGCTAAGCCGCGAGCGGCTTCGGAGGGGTCGTGCTTACTTCTTATCGTCTTCCGGCTTCTTCTTCTCTTTCAGGCCAAACTCGCCCTTGGGCTTCGCGTCCTTCTTCTCGCCCTTGGGCTTCGCTTCTTTCGTCTTCTCGGCGGGCGTTTCGCCGGCCTTCGGGGCCAACTTCGCCTTCATCGATTCGAGGTCGGTGCAGACCAACCCGGCTTCGGTGGCCGCGACCGCGAGCGCCGCGATACGTCCGTGAAACCGGAACGCGCCACGATCAAAAGCCGCGACCGTGATACCCTTGGCCTTGGCCGCTTCCGCGAGTTTCTTGCCCACCTCGGCCGCGGCTTTCACGTTGCCACCGTGCTTCAAGCCGGAGTCTTTGCCCTGACTGGTCGCGGCAGCGAGCGTGACGCCGTTCAGGTCGTCGATCAACTGTGCGGAGATGTGCAGGTTGCTCCGCGACACACTAAGACGCGGCTTCGCGGGTGTCCCGTAGATGATCTTGCGTACGCGGTACCGCCGCCGCTCCGCCCGCTTCAACTTGTGTTTCTGTGCGTTCATCTTGCTCGTCCCTGGTCATTAGTCATTGGTCATTGGCTGAACGCAGAATTGCGTTCGTCAACAACAGGGACTAACGACACGTATCGATGACAAATGACAAATGACCACGGACCAATGACTACTTCCCGGCCGCGAAGGACTTGCCTTCCTTCCGGCGAACGACTTCGTTCTCGTACCGGACACCCTTGCCCTTATACGGTTCCGGCTTGCGGCTCGCGCGGATTTCCGCGGCGAACTGGCCGACCTTCTGCTTGTCCGCGCCGGTGACGATGATCGTGGTCGGATCGGGGACCGCGACCGTGATGCCTTCGGGCGGGTTGTGGACGATGCGGTTCGCGTACCCGACCGTCAGTTCGACGCCCTTGCCCTTGGCCGCAACCTGGAAGCCGACACCTTCGATCTTCAACTTTTTGGAGTAGCCGGTCGTGACACCGACGACCATGTTGTTGATGAGCGCACGGGTCAGACCGTGCAGCGCCCGGTTCTGGCGGTTGTCGTCGGGCCGCGTGACCTTGAGGGTCTTACCGTCGGACTCGACCTTCATGTTCGGGTGCGCCGTGAGTTCGAGTTTGCCCTTCGGCCCTTCGACCTTCACGTTGCCACCATTCACGGCGATCTTCACCCCCGCGGGGATGGCGATCGGTTGTTTTCCGATTCTCGACATTGCTGTGTTCCCTTTGGCTTCACTGGGCACTTGGCCCAGGTCGGAGCCGTTGTTTCAGGGGAACCCCGACCGCGAGGCCGGGGCTCGCCAAATCACCACACCGTGCAGAGAATCTCGCCACCAACCTTGGCCTTCTTCGCCTGGCGGTCGGACATCACGCCGCGGCTCGTCGAGAGAATGGCAATGCCAAGCCCGTCGAGGACGCGCTTCACTTCTTTGTAGCCCTGGTACACGCGGCGACCGGGCTTCGAGTACCGCTCGATGTGGCGGATGACTCGTTCACCGTCCGGGCCGTATTTCAGGTACACCTTCAGGACGACGTGCGGTTGGCCGAGTTGTTCGACCTCCGCGAAGTCCTTCTGCTTCCCGCCACCCTCAATCTGCGTCTCGGTGTAGAGACCAGTGTGGTAGCCGAGGATGAAGCCCTCTTCGAGCAACACCTTGGCGACGGCGACCTTCAATTTGGTGGCCGGCATTTCGACGAACGGGCGCTCGATGCTGTTGGCATTGCGGATGCGCGTCAGCATGTCCGCGATCGGGTCGGTCATCATCTCAGTTTTCCTCCCCTTTCGTGGTTACCAGGATGCCTTGCGCACGCCGGGAATCAACCCGTCGCTCGCGAGCTTTCGGAAACAAATGCGGCAACAGCCGAACTTGCGGTACACCGCACGGGCACGGCCGCAGAGTTGACATCGCCGACAGATCTTCACGAGATCACGGGGGCGCAGCAACTTCGTCGCGTCCTGTTGTCCGGCTGGCTTCTTCAGCTCAGTCTTGTGCTTCGCAACGGCCACCAGTTGGCGCCGGTACGTCGCTTCTTTCGCGTTGGTTGACATCGCGGGGTCTCTCGGTGCGGCGTTCCGACTCGGAATCCAAAGTTACACACTTTGGGGGAGCCGGCCGTTCCACTGTCTGAGGAGCGAGTTTTCAGGAGCGAGTTGCGAGCAAAGAACACCGCGTGTTTTTGCTCGCAACTCGCCACTCAACACTCGCGACTACTTGGTCTCTTCCCGGAACGGCATGCCGAAGGCACGGAGCAGTTCGCGGGCCTCGTCGTCGTTCTTGGTTGTCGTGACGAAGGTGATGTCCATACCCTGCGTGAACGTCACCTTGTCGGGGTCAATTTCGGGGAACACGAGTTGTTCCGTCAGGCCCATGCTGTAGTTGCCGTTGCCGTCGAAACTCTTCGGGTTGATCCCGCGGAAGTCGCGGATACGCGGCAACGCGAGGTTGATCAACCGATCGAGAAACTCGTACATCCGCTTACCGCGGAGCGTGACGCGGCAACCGATCTCATATCCTTCGCGAAGCCGGAAACCGCTGACGGCCATGCGGGCCTTCGTGATCTGGGCGCGCTGCCCGGCGATAAGGCCGAGCTGATCCGCCGCGATCTTCATCCGCTCTTTGTCCTGAAGCGCCTTGCCGACACCCATGTTCAGGACGATCTTCGAGAGCTTCGGGAGGCTCAACCGGTTCTCGCGCCCGAATTTCTTGGAGAGCGCAGCAACGATCTCCTTGTTGTACTTGTCCAGGAGTCGCGGCGGCGCGGAAATCGTAGTTGCGACGGCCATCTTCGATCTACCTCATGCGACCTATGGCGAACCCACGATAACGGGTACGGTACGGGTCGTTGTGTGTTGAACTTCTCGCGTAGCCGCGACCCGAAGGGGAGCGCGACCGTCCGTGTTACTTCTTCGCAACCTTCGCCTTCTTGAGTACGCGAAGGCGAGTGCCACTCTTCTTGGCGAAGAGTTCCTTGCTGCCATCCGGGAGCGAACGCACGCCGACGCGAGTCGGGACGCCCTTCACCGGGTCGATGAGCAGGACGTTCGAGGCGTCCACCGGCATCTCTTTCGAGAGCCGCCCGCCTTGCGGGTTGCGTCGTGACGGCTTCAGGTGCCGGTAGACGCGGTTGACGCCCTCGACGACGATCTTGCCCTCGGCCCGGATGACGCGCAGCACCTTGCCGCGGGTGCCCTTGTCGTCCCCGGCGATCACCTGAACCACGTCGTTTTTGCAGATGTACATGACAGTGTTTCGTGTTTGGTGTTTAGTACTTTGTGTTCGGCGTTCTGCGTCGTTCACGCGGCCGGCACGATGCCGAGCGCCCAACCAAACACAAAACACCAAACACTAAACACGCCTCAGACCACCTCGGAGGCCAGACTCAGGATCTTATTGAACTTCGCACGCAGTTCACGAGGAACCGCACCAAAGATGCGGGTGCCACGCGGGTTGTTGTCGTTGTCGAGCAGCACCAGCGCGTTGCGGTCGAACCGGACGTAACTGCCGTCTTCCCGGCGGGTCGCGACGCGGGTGCGGACCACGACGCCCTTGACCACGTCGCCTTGTTTGACGTCGCCACCCGGCAGCGCCTTCTTCACGCTCGCGCGGATGATGTCGCCCAGGTACGCGACCCGGCGTTTGCTGCCGCCGAGCACCTGAATGCACATCACTTCTTTCGCCCCGGTGTTGTCGGCCACATCGAGGTAGGTATACATCTGGATCATGACTGCCTCACGGTTCAGTTCTCAGTTTTCAGCGTTCAGTTTTTCAGCGAAGAAGGACGGCATCAATCGCGGCCTTTGCTCTTTACTGAACACGGAACACTGCGAACGGAACACTATTTCTTCTCTTCGGTCTTGGCCGGCGTCGCCACGGCAGCGGCGTCACTGCCGGCGACGGCGCCTTCGAGGTTCGAGAGCGTGCGGCTCGGTGCCCGCTTGACGATCTTGACCAGGTTCCAGCGTTTCATCTTGGAGAGCGGCCGGCTCTCGACGATCTCGACCGTGTCGCCGAGGTGCGACTCGTTCTTTTCGTCGTGGACGTAGCACACGGTGCGGCGTTTGACGTACTTGCCGTATTTCGGGTGGCGGACCAACCGCTCGACCTCGACGCGCCGGGTCTTGGTCGTCTTGTCTCGGGTGACGACGCCTTCGAGGATGCGTTGGGCCGTGGTCTTCGCGGCCGGTGTGCTAGTGTCCGCCATTACTTACCACTCCCCTTCGGCGCGTTCTTCTTGATTTCCGGCTTCTTCGCGTCGGTACTCGCACCAGCAGCAACGGGGGCGGCGGCGGCGGGTGCAGGCGCCGGCGCCACTGGCGGCGCGATCGGGAACTTCCCACCCTTCGCCGCGTAGAACCGTGTCAGCCGCGCGCCTTGGCGATGGGCCGTGCGCTTCCCCGGCAGGCCCGCGTCTTCCTTCGCCTTCAGCGACGCGATGCGGGTGCCAAGTTGGTCGGTTGTGAGGCCGCCGAGTTTAGCCAGTTCCTTTTCCCGTTGCAGCGTGCGGATACGGGCGATGTCGCGCCGCGCCTTGCGCATCTCCGACGGCGTCTCCAGCCGGTCGGTCGCCGACTGGAACCGTAGCTGGAACAGGTGTTTCTCGGTGTCCTTCAGGGCAAGCGACAACTGTTCGTCGCTCATTCCCCGGAATTCTTTCATACGGTTTGGCATCACCCACCTCGTGGGAAGGATGAAGGATGAAGGTTGAAGGTTGAAGGTCGGAACAGGGCCGCCGCTTCATCATTCTCCTGATTCATCCTTCATCCTTCATCCTTCATCCTTAGATATTGGGCCGCCGGGTCACGAACCGGCACTTGAACGGCATCTTGTACGCAACACGCGCGAGACATTCTTTGGCCGCGGTTTCCGGGATACCGCCGATCTCGAACAGGATCAGCCCCGGCCGAACGACAGCCGCCCAGTATTCCGGCTCGCCCTTACCCTTACCCATTCGCGTTTCCGCGGGGATGGAAGTAACCGGCTTGTGCGGGAACACGCGGATGTAGTACCGCCCCTCGCCCGACACGAACCGCGTCATGGTCACACGCCCGCTCTCGATACACTCGGCCGACAGCCACCCGCCTTCGAGCGTTTGCAGGCCGTAGTCGCCGTAGGCGACGTAGTTGCCGCGGTGCGCGAACCCCTTGATCGGCCCGTTGTATTTGCGCCGGGTCGTGCGCCCGCGGACCACGCCGCGCGACGCTTTTCGGAACTTCACCCGTTTGGGCATCTGAGGCATCGCCGCTCTCCCCGGTCAAATCCAATGGTCGCTGATTCTAACGGCCGCGTTCGCTTGGTTAACGGCCGCCACCGCCAAAGCCGCCACCGCCACCGCCACCGCCACCGCGCCGCGGGCGGCGTTTCTGGGCGGGACCACCCGCCGCGTCGGTTGTGTCGGCGATGTCGCCGGTAAGGTAGTCGCCCTGGTTCACCCAGGCCTTGATCCCGATGTTCCCCTGTGGCGTGGTCGCCTCAGCGAACCCGTATTCAACCTTGCACCGCAGCGTCGAGAGCGGGATGGAACCTTCCATGCCCTTCTCGCATCGCGCCATTTCCGCGCCACCGAGTCGGCCGGAGAGTTGGAGCTTCACGCCCTTCGCGCCGCCCTCCATCGCTCGCTGCATGGCCTGCTTCATCGTGCGGCGGAAACTGGCCCGCTTTTCGAGCTGCTCCGCGATGTCTTCGGCGATGAGTTGGGCGTCGATCTCTGGCCGGGTCACTTCGACGGTCTTCACCTCGATGTGTCGGCGGGTCAACTTCTCCAACGCCTTCGTGAGTTTGTCGATCTTCTCGCCCTTCTTGCCGATGATCGCCCCAACGCGGCTACTGGTGACAACGACAGTCACTCGCTCACGGGTGCGTTCGATGCGGATGTCCGCGATCGCGGGCCGCTGTTCTTTGCGGTCTTTCTTGTTCGTGAGGAACTTCTGGATGAACGCGCGGATCGCGACGTCTTCCAGGAGCAACTCGGCGAACGAGTTGCCGTCGGCGGACGGGGAGTTCTTGGGGGCGTACCACGTGCTCCGCCACGGCCGCATGATGCCGGTTCGGAACCCTGTTGGTCGGACTTTCTGGCCCATGTTTCGGTCCTCACGCTCCCCTTCGGGTCGCGGCTAAACAACTCTCTGCGTTGAAACAAGTGAGGGGCCGGCCCTCCGCCGGCCCCCGCGCCGCGCTCACCCCGTTATTACGTGGTGGGCGCGCTGGTGGGTGTCGCTGGTGGCGTGGTCGCGGTCTCGGCGCCCGGCGTTGCTGGCGTTGTCGCTGTGGGTGTCGTCGTGCCGGTGATCCCGGCGGTCGGGACCGGCGGGACGAACGCCTCTTCCGGCGGGTCGGATAGCGTCACGTGGATGTGCGCCATCCGGCGCTTGATCCCGAACGCGGTGCCACGGGCGCGAGGTTGAATTCGCTTGAACGTCGGAGCGCCATCCACGCGACATTCTGAAACGATCAGGCTGTCCGGGTCCGGGCACTCCCGATCGTCGGCGTTCCCATACGCGCTCTGAACGACGGCGAGAAGCAACTTCGCGCCACGGTTGTGGTAGAACCGCAGCAGTTGCAGCGCCTCGTCCACGTTCTTGCCGCGGATCAGGTCAGCGAACAGCCGGATCTTCCGGGGTCCGGTGTCCGCGAATCGGTGGAGTGCCTTGTAGTCCATGTCATTGATCCTTCGTCACTCGTCATTTGCCACTAACCCGGAGCCGACTTCACACTCTCGCCACGCGGCGAAAGGAGGCCGAATGACTCAGGACCAACGACCAAGGACGAACTCACTTGCCCGCTGGGGGCGCCGCGGCGGCAGCCTTCTTGCCGCCGGAGTGCCCCTTGAACGTTCGCGTTAGGGAGAACTCGCCCAACTTGTGGCCGACCATGTCTTCGGTGACGTACACCTTGATGAACGTCTTGCCGTTGTGAACAAGGAACGTCGCGCCGATGAACTCGGGCACGATGGTGCAGTCCCGCGCCCAGGTCTTGAGCGGTTCCTTGTCCCTGCTGCCCTGCTGCTTCTCAACCTTCGCCAATAAGCGGAGGTCAACGTGCGGGCCTTTCTTTAGCGACCGGCTCATACTCTTCTTCCGCCTCTTGGATCCATGCCGGTACAAAACGAAAACCCGGCTCGTTCGGACCGGGACTGTTCACATTAGCAACCGCCGCGCGAAAGACCAGTTGATTTCTGTCAACTCTTCATCGTAGTCATCACGCTCCGCGTGATGTCCGCGCCGCAGCAAGCGATAACGTTTCTCGAATCGCACCTGCACTCGCAAAGGCGACATCACGCGGAGCGTGATGACTACGATAAATCACGCGGTGTTCTGGAACGGACCGGCCGGCCGGCGACGGATGATCGCCTTGCCGCCGGGCTTCCGCTTGTGGCGGGTCTTGCCGCCCTTCGCGGGGACGCCCGTCGGCGATACCGGGTTGCGACCGCCCTTGCTCCGCCCTTCGCCACCGCCCAGCGGGTGGTCAGTCGGGTTCATACTGGTACCGCGGTTGTGGGGCTTGCGACCCTTCCACCGCATTCGGCCCGCCTTGCCAATGCTGATGTTCATGTGCTCGGCGTTCGACACGACGCCGATCGTCGCACGGCACTTGCTCGGCACGCGGCGGATTTCACCGCTCGGCATGGTGAGCTGTGCCCATTCCTTTTCGCGAGCGGTCAGCACCGCGCCGCAGCCAGCGCTGCGGCAAATCTGACCGCCCTTACCCGGGATCATCTCGATGTTGTGGATGGTCATGCCCAGCGGCACCTTCCACAGCGGCATGCAGTTGCCGGGCTTCGGTTCGACCAGTTCCGACTCACCCGAAATCACCTTGTCGCCGGCTTTCAGGCCGTTGGGCGCCAGGATGTAGGTTCGGGAGAACTCGTGCTTGTCGTCACGCGGGTACTCGATCAGCGCGATACGGCTCGTGCGGTTCGGGTCGTATTCGATCTGAATCACGGTCGCCATGACTTCATCGCGCACGCGCTTGAAGTCGATCTTGCGGTAGCGCTGCTTGTGGCCACCCCCACGGAACCGCACGCATGTGATGCCCTGGTTGTTGCGCCCGCCCTTTTTGGGCTTCGGCGACAGCAACGACTTCTCGGGCTTGTTCTCGTTTGGGTTGGTACAGTCCGCGAAATCGGACACCATCCCCGAACGGCGGCCCGCGGAAGTTGGTTTGTATTGCTTGATACCCATGGCAGTTCTCAGTGTGCAGTGTGCGGTGTGCAGTGAAAACAATTCCGTCAGACGAGCAGGCAGTCACTTTCAACTGCTCACTGCCCACGGACCACTGCCCACTGTTAAAAGAACTCGATCTTGTCTTCCTCGTTCAGCGTGACAACGGCCTTCTTCCACGTAGGGAGTTGGCCCATCGCCTGCCGGAACCGGCGTTTCTTGCCCTCACGCACCTGCGTGCGGACGGCCTCGACCTTCACGTTGAATAGCTCCTCGACCGCCGCCTTGATTTGCGTTTTGGTCGCGAGCGGGTTCACCTGGAAGGCGTAGGCGTTGTACCGGGTGCTCTGGTGCGTGCCCTTCTCGGTGACGAGCGGGCGGAGGATCACCTGGTACGGGCGGAGTTCGATGCCCGACTCGCCGTGGACACACGGCTTACGGATCGCGAGTTTGCGCTGGTATTTTTTCGGCTTCGGTCGTGTAGTTGCCATCTCGTTCCTCCACCCCCGGCCTCGCGACCGGGGTTCGCCGCTTCGTTTTTTTGCCCTCTCCCGCAAGGGGAGAGGGCAAAACCAAAACCGACTATTCCGCTGTCTTGCCGAAGGTCCGCAGCGCCTCGAACGCCGAACGCGTCAGCACGAGTCGCTTCTGCTTCAACACGGTGTAGCAGTTGAACTCGGCCGCGGGCAGCACCTTCACGCCCTGGATGTTGCGGGCCGACTTGTACACGTTCGCGTCGAGCTTCTCGGTCCCGATGAGGACGGTCACGTCGGCCAGGGTAACATCCTTGTCGCCTTTCTCGGTCGTCTTCTTGCCGATCTTGATGGCCTTGAGGACGCCGGCCATTTCCTTCGTCTTCGGTGCGCCGAAGTTCAGGTCTTCAACGATGATCGCTTGCCCGTCCAGGAACTTGGACAGGATCGCCATGCGGGTCGCGGCCTTCACGGCCTTCTTGGGCAGGTGGTACTCGTAGTCGCGCGGCTTCGGGCCTTTCGCGGTGCCACCACCGCGGCGCTTGTTCGTGCGCTTCGTGCCGGCGCGGGCGTTCCCGGTGCCCTTTTGCCGGAACAACTTCTTCGTGCTGCCGGCCACCTGACCGCGACGCAGCGTGTGGTGAGTACCGGCGCGCTGGTTGGCGAGGTACATCAGGACCACATCGTGCATCAACTGGCGGCTGATCTTCCCGCCGAACTCGGCCGGGTCGATGGAGACCGTGCCCACTTCCGCGCCGGTCCGGTTAACGACCGGGACCGTGATTGAGGCCGTGACCTCGATCAAACGGGCGACAGAAGTATCGGCCCCATTTTCAGGGGTTGATGCGGTGGTGCTATCAGCCATTGTTCAAGCCACTCCTGACCCTGCCGTCGCCGGTTTGCCCGGCGGAACCGCGGTGTTGAGTGCCTCGCAAGCGAGGCTCTCGGCGGTGAAGCGGGGTCGCTTTTCTCGCATGAAACCGCCCGCGTTAGTCTCCGATTGGAGGGCCGCGGCGGGCGGGAGCTAATCTTTGTACCGCGCGTAACGGCGGTGACAACTGGTTTTTTGCAAATGCCGCTTGCGGCATCGCGGGTCAGCCTACCATCACCTTGATCTTGATGTCCACGCCCGGCGGCAGGTTGAGACCCTTGTTGAGCGCCTCGATCGTTTTCTGGTTCGGCTTCAGGATGTCGATGAGCCGCTTGTGGGTCCGAATCTCGAACTGTTCGCGGCTCTTGCGGTCGATGTGCGGCGAGCGCAACACCGTGTACCGCTCGATGCGGGTCGGCAGTGGGATCGGCCCGTGAACTTCCGCCTGGTTGTCCCGCGCAGTCTTCACGATCTCGGCCGCGGTACGGTCGAGTACCTCGTGGTCGTAGCCTTCCATACGGATGCGGATGCGTTCACCAGTTGGTCCGGCCACGGTAACTCCTCGACTCGCTTCACCGCGTCCGGCGGTGCGGAAATACAGGAAAGTATAAAGGTAAGGGTTGTGCGAACGACCGTCAAGGTCGCGGCGGCGATTGTTGGCGAACCCCGGCCGCAAGGCCGGGGGTTCGCTTGCTCACTTCTTCAAACTTCCCACCGCGAGTTCTTGCAGTCTCACGCGCATCGGTGAGGCGTCACCGTTTGGCACTCCGGTGCGCTGGATGAGCAACACCACGAACAGGTCTTGCGTCGGGTCGATCCACCCTTGTGTGCCGAACGCGCCGCCGTGCCCATAGGTGCCAGCGGAGAGCGGTGCGGTCACGCCCTTCGGCTCACGCACCACCGCCCACCCGTAGCCGAAGCCCATGCCTTCAACGAACCCGGTCTTGATCTCGCCGGTTTGCACCTTTGTCATCTCCGCGACCGCTTTCTCGCTCAGGATGCGCTTGCTGTTGAGCGTGCCCTTGTTCAGCATCATGCGGTAGAGATTCGCGAGATCGTCGCCGCACGAGATCAACCCGCCGGCCGGGATCGGGTGTTTCGCGTCCGTGGGCAAACCGATGAGCGTGATGCCGGTCGCCGCCATCTTGTTGTTCTTGTCCTTGAAGTACGTCATCGCGAGTCGGTCGCGCTGATCCTTCGTGGGGAAGAAGGTCGTGTCTTTCATGCCGAGCGGGTCGAACACTCGCTTCTTCAGGAAGTTCTCGTAGCTCTCGCCGCTAACGGCTTCGATGACGCGACCGAGTACGTCGATACCGGGGTTCGAGTAGCTCCACTGTGTGCCTGGTTCGGACACGAGCGGTTGTAGCGCGGCCGCCAGCGTCGTCTCCGCGAGCGTGCGGTTCCGCTTCACGTACACGTCGTTGACGCCAACGGGGTAGTTCGCCACACCGCTCGTGTGTGTCATCAAGTCACGGAGTTTCACCGGGCGCACCGGTTTCTTCAGCGAGATTGGCGTGCCGCTCGACGCACCCGTGGCCGGCGTTGCCGGAACCAGGAGCATCTGCCCCGTGAACTCCGGGAGGTACTTCGCCACGTCGTCATCCGGCGACAACTTTCCTTCGTCCGCGAGGATCATGATCCCGATTGCGGTGATGGGCTTGGTCATCGACGCGATGCGGAACAGCGTGTCTTTCGTCATCGGCTTTTTCGCTTCGATGTCGCGCTGGCCGACTGCGTCGAACGCGACGATGCCGTCCTTGCGGCCGACGACGGTCACCGCACCGGTCAGGTCGCCCGACTCGACGAACTTCTCGATTGCGGGCGGGATCGCTTTGAGCTTGTCGGGATTCGGCACGGCCGGTTGCGCGGGCGCGAGAGCCGGCAACAGCACGAGGGGAACGAACAACAACAGAGCGCGTGAGGAGAGCATCAGTAAGGCTCCGAGAATCGCAAAGGGAGACAGCACGAAACTACGGCACCGGCGTGGGTAGGTCAACGGGTTGCGCACCCGGCGCGTTTTCGGCTCCCGTTTCTTTCGCTGCCTTCTCCGCGATCTGCGTGCGCACTTCGTCCGCGTCTTCGCGCAGTTCCTTCATCTGTTCTTCGAGTTCCGCGATCTGTTCTTCCAGTTTCGCGAGCCGTTTCTGCGGTGTGTTGCCAAGTAGCCTGCTGATGCCTTCCAGGAGCAGGATCGCGTGCCACGCCTTCGTCGCCAGTCCCTGGAGCCGGTAGAGTCGCTGCATGCGTGCGATCTGCTCTGGCGAGATGGCGCGCCCGATGCGGAGCAACCGCGCGATCGGGGCCGCATCCACCCACTTCGTAAGGACGAACTCCAGCATTGGGAGCGCGACGATGGCGACATCGAGCCAGCGTTCTTGCGCGAACGCGAACGGCTTCGGGTGCGCCGACGCCTTGAACACAAACTCCGTCGCGAACGCCACCCACACCACCGCGATGCCGATGTCCAGCGCCAGCGCCAGTGCGGCCATCTCTTTCACCTGCTCGGTGCGCAGGTATTCAATCAGGAGGATCGGTAGGATCAGGAACGCGAACAGGATCATCGGCCCGCCGAAGGAGAGGTCGAGTCGCTTGAAGAGTTCCTTACCGGGTTGCTGCCAGCCGATTCGCGGTACCCAGATGAAGCCGGTGCGCGGGTCGGCGAGAGCCATGCGCCACGGCGGCATCAGCGCGACGAGCAGCGCCCGCAGCACGACCGGCCGGCGCCGCTTCGACCGGTCGCGCCGAACCACGCCCGACGCGGCTTCGGCCGCGAACACCGGCCACAGCGCGAGCAGCCCCGCGTACATCGCGTCCAGTTCCCACTGCGTCACGCTCTTGCTCGTCGCCCGGTGAACCAGCCCGGCCACGAGCAAAAGGTGTGCGAACGCGAGCACGAACATGAGCCGGGCGCGAAGGGACTCGCCGGTCGTCGGCGTGAGCGAGGGGGAAACGTCCCCCGGAGTCGGTGTCTCCGGGTTCATGGTCAACTCCTTCATCGAGAAGGACTCGTTCAGCGGCAGGATCGCGTTCTAGCAACCGCGACGGATCGCCCTATCATCCTATTCGTCGACACCGCTCCACACTTTGCCGAGGCCGCGATGCCCGCCAACGACCGACCGTGGGACAAGAAGAGTCGCGACGACGATGATGACGACCGGACACGCCGCCGACCACGCGACGAGGACGATGAGGGCGAGGACGACCGACCCCGACGACGACGACCACGCGATGAACGCAACGAACGCGACGAGGACGACCGGCCACGACGACAGCCTCGCGACGAACGCGACGAGGACGACCGGCCACGACGACGGCCACGCGACGAGGACGACGATTACGAACACGACCGCCCGCGTGAGCGGCCACAGCCGTCGAACGGCCTCGCCATCGCGGGGTTGATCCTGGGCATTCTGGCATTCTGCACCGTGGGCCTCACGGGGATTCCCGCGCTCATCTGTTCGGGACTCGCGCTGCGCAAGCCGACCGGGCGCGGGCTGGCGGTCGCGGGGTTGCTCACGGGCGGGTTGGGCACGCTCGCGGGGATCGGCCTCGCGGTATTCATCTTCATGAAAGCCGGCAGCGCCAGCGAGCGAATGCGCGACTCGAACAACATGAAGCGACTCGGCTTCGCGATGCACGGCCAACACGACTCAACCGGGCGCATGACCGCCCCGTTCGCCCAGGATGGCGGACAGGTCAACCGCAACCTGAGCTTTCGCGTGGGGTTGCTCCCGTACATCGAACAGGACAACTTGTACAAGCAGTTCGACAAGTCGCAGGCGTGGGACAGCCCCAAGAACCAACAGTACTCGAACATTCCGATCGCCACCTTCACCTCGCCTTACGGTGCTGAGCGGGCCTCGACACAGACGCCCTATCGCGTCTTCTACGGCGGCGGCGCGCTGTTCAACGAGGACGGGAAACCGACCTCTTTCGCATTCGTGTCCGATGGCACGTCGAACACGATCATGATGGTTCACGCGGCCGAACATGTGCCGTGGGCGGCACCGCGTGAGTTGCTGTACAACCCGACTGGCCCGCTACCACAACTGTGGGCCAAGGACATGACCGGCACGCAGATACTGATGGCCGACGGCTCGGTGCGATTTGTAAGCAAGAACGTCTCGGAGCGGACGCTGCGGAACGCGATCACCCGCAGCGGCGGCGAGGTGCTGGGCGAGGACTGGTAGTGGGAACCGATTCGGGTGGCCGACTCTCTCTGATACGTGTATCAGAGAGAGTCGGCCACCCGAATCAGCCCTTCCAGTTGCCACACTTCCACGTCCAGTCGCGAATCGGGTCGAGTACCTTCATCACGTCGGCGAGTAGCGACCGGTCGATTGGCGCAGCCATCGCCTTCAGGTTCACTTCGAGTTCGCTCGTTCGGGCCGCGCCGGTGAGCGTGCACGGAATCTGCTTCTGGCTCAGCGCGAACTGCATCCCAAGAAAGCTAATGTCCGCACCGCGACTGCGGCACAGTTCCGCGGACTTTGCGCACGCGGCCACAACCTCCGGCTGCCCGGGGAACCACGGCTGCGGTCCCTGGTTTGTGAGCAACCCCATCGCGAGCGGACTGGCGTTCATCACGCCGACGCCGCGCGCCTCTGCCGTCGGCATGAACTCAGTAAGTAATCGCGTGTTCCACAGGTTGCAATGCGCGTAACTGATGACCACATCCAAATCGCACCGCTCGATAGCCTGTTTGAGAAGCGGTAGCGGGTAACACGACATGCCGATGAATCGCGTCTTGCCTTCTTTCTTCAACTGTTGAAGCACGGCATACGTTTCGTTGAATACGTAGTCATAGTCCGTGGCGAACTCGATGTCGTGTGCGAGCAGTATTTCGACGTGATCGGTGCGGAGTCGCTTGAGCGACGCCTCGACGCACGCGCGTGTTCCTTCCGGCGTGAAGTCGAACACCGCGTTGTCGAGCCGGCAGGCTTTCGTGCAGATGTTGACCTTCTCGCGCCACCCACCTTCGAGTGCTTTACCGAGAAACTCCTCGGCGGTGCCTTTGCCGTAGAACGCGGCGGTATCGACGAGGTTCGCGCCCGCGTCGATGGCCGCATGGATGCAATCCGCGGCTTGCTGCGCCGACACCGGGCCGAACTGCTGCCCGAACGCGGCCCCGCCCTGACCGAGAATCGAGACGTTCAGACCGGTCTTACCGAGGGGACGAAGTTCCATGAAGCCTCCAAAGACATGATTCACCGCAGAGACCGCGGAGACCGGAGAGGTCTCTGCGGTGAACACTGCTTTCAAAGTGTGACGACACTGTGTTCTGCGATGGACTTCTCAGCGGCTTCGATCAGCTTCTGTGCGGTGATGGCATCGTCGAGCGTGCTGAGTGGCTTCTGACCCATGCGCAGGCAGTCGATCAGGAAGTGCCGCACCTCGTTCGTGATGGAACCCTGGTACGCGGTGTACGTCTGCGAGTGGACGAGGCCGGGCTTGATCTCGACATGGTCGCGGTAGCTGTATCGCGTGCTGCCGGCGGTGCCGATCACCTTCACCATCACCGTCCACGGGTCGGCCGCGTGGTCGTCGGCCGCGAAGCTCGCGCAGAAGTGCGCCAACGCCCCGTTGTGCAACCGCATCTGCACCATCGCGATGTCTTCTTCCTTGTACTCCTTGTAGTGCAACGTCGCCTTCATCGCGCACAGTTCGACCGGCTTGCCCACGAGATAGAGCAGGATGTACGAGTGGTGCGTGAGGATCTGCCGCACGACACCGGGGTACCGCGAGGCGACCTCTTCGGGGTGATGGATGTTGTACATCACGTAAGCCGAGACGATCTTGCCGAGGTCGCCGCCCTCCACGAGTTCGCGCGTGCGGACCATGCCCTGTTCGTAGACGTAATTGTGTCCGGGCATGCACACGAGGTCTTTCGCGTCCGCGAGCGCCTTCATGCGCTCGATCTCGGCGACGCTCATTCCCACCGGCTTCTCGACCAGCACGTGCTTGCCCATCCCGAGCGCCTGCACGGTGTATTCGAGGTGCGTTTCGAGGTTCGTGAGGACGAACACCGCGTCAATCGCGGGGTCCGCGACGAGCGCCTCCGGCGAAGCGTAGTTCTTGCACCCGAACTCCTTCGCGCGCTGATTCGCGCGGTCCTGGTTGCGGTTCCACAGCCCGACGAGCTTTGCGCCAGGGCACTTCTTGACAGCCGCCGCGTGCAGAACGGAGATGTCGCCGGCGCCGATGAACCCGACGCCGATAGTGTCTTTGGTGATTGCCATTGAAACGCGCTCCCGGAGGGTTCGGAGTTTGAGTTGTAGCCGCGAGCGCGGCTCGCAGCAAGAAGGCAGTTGAGCCGCTCGCACCTTCGCAATGCTCGCGTGCCGCAAGCCGCCCACGATTGCAGGCTCGCGATTCCATCGATACAGTGGCAGTGCCCTTGTTACCCTACCGGAGTCAGCTCATGCGCACACTGTTCGCTCTCACGGCCCTTGGCCTCTTCGCGGCCCCGGCTGTCGCCGCAGACCCCGTGAACCTCAAGTGGTCCCTCAAGGAGGGAGATGCGTTCTACGCCACCACCGCGCAGGAGATCGACCAGAACATCAAGGTGATGGGCCAGACCATCAACCAGAAGATGACCACGACCACGGTCGCGCGGTTCGACGTGAAGTCCATCAAGGCCGGCATACTCCAGATCGAGATGACCTACACGAAGGTGACGATGGAGGGCGGTCCGGCCGGGACCGCGACGCTCACCGACCGGTTCAAAGGCGCGGCTCTCACCGCCACGTTCGACAAGGGGTTCGACATCACGAAGTTGGAAGGCTACGACAAGTTCCTCGACAAACTCAGCGACGGCGACGACATGATGCGGAAGGTGTTCGAGGCGGTCATGCCGGAGAACGCGGTGCGGATGTTGTTCAGCCAGGTGTTCATCGCCCCGCCGACGGGCGCCGGCGACAAGTGGACGCGTACCGACAAGGTGCCGCTGGCCGGGCTGGGCGAACTCGTCAACAAGACCACCTACACCGTCGATGGCGTCAAGAATGACATCGCGACGATCAAGACAACCGCCGACGTGACGTTCAAGGCTGGCAAGGGCAACGCGGCCCTGCCGTTCAAGATCGTGAAGGCCGACATGAAGAGCGACGACGTGAAGGGCACCATCCTGTTCGACACGAAGGCCGGGCGGATGAAGTCGTCGTCCACCACAATGAAGCTGAAGGGGTCGATGACGATCGAGGTGCAGAACCAGCAGATCGACGCCGAGATCGATCAGAAAGCGACCACGAAGGTCGAGATCAGCGAGAAGAACCCGGTGAAAGATTAGTGTTGGAGAGCGGGTCAAGGCTTTGCGCAGGCCCACCCGCACTGAGTTACTTGCAAGAATGTGGATCGAATTGGTGTCGCATGTGGTGGGCCTGCGCAAAGCCTTGACCCACCCTACAACAACCACATGACACCTATTCGTGTTGCTCTCGTCGGGTGCGGGAAGGTCGCTGGCATCCACGCCGCGGCGCTCGCGTCGCTTCCTGAAGCCTCGTTGGTCGCGGTGTGCGATATCAACCTTGAACGCGTGTTCGCGTTCGCATCGAAGAACCGCGTTCAGCCGTTCACCGATCTCGGCAAGATGCTGCGCGAGACGCGGCCGGAAGCGGTCATCATCGGGACGCCGCACCCGCTCCACGCGGAAGCCGCCGTGCGCGCCGCCGAAGCCGGCGTTCACGTCCTCGTCGAGAAGCCACTCGCGGCCAACCTCGCGGACTGCGACGCAATGCTCGCGGCCGCGCGGAAGAACAACGTCACACTCGGCGTCATCAGTCAGCGCCGGTTCTACGAACCGGTTCAGCGCATGAAACGCGCGATCGATGAGGGCAAGATCGGGAAGCCGTCGCTCGGCGTGTTCATCCAGTACAGTTGGCGCGACGCGGCGTACTATACGTCGGACCCGTGGCGCGGGAAGTGGGACACCGAAGGCGGCGGCGTGCTCGTGAACCAGTCGCCGCACCAGCTCGATATCCTCCTTTGGCTGATGGGGCCAGCGGTCGAAGTGAGCGGCTACTGGGCGAACCTGAACCACCCGACCGTCGAAGTGGACGACACCGCGGTCGCGTCCATTCGCTTCGCGAATGGCGGCGTGGGTTCGATCGTCACGAGCCTGTCGCAGAAGCCCGGCATCTACACGAAGGTTCACATTCACGGCGCAAGCGGTGCGTCGATCGGCGTCGAAACGGACCGCGGCGCGACGTTCATCGCGGGCGTGTCGGAGATCGCGGAGCCGCCGCTCACGGATCTGTGGACCATACCGGGCGAAGAGAGTCGCCTCGCCGCGTTCCAGGCGGAAGACCGGGCGAGTTTCGCGCGCGTGAACGCGACCACGCACTACCACGCGCTCCAGATTCGCGACTTCTTGCAGGCGATCCGCGAGAACCGCCCGCCGCTGGTGACCGGCGCCGACGGCCGCGCGGTGGTGGAGTTGTTCAGCGCGATCTACCAATCCAGCCGCGAGCGAACGGCCGTGACGATCGGCCACTGCGCTTGACCTCTACTCAGGGTACGAGGACAATCCACTCACGTTCGCCAAACCGGACGACATGCCCAACCGACCCGGCGGAGAACCGTGTGCCCATCATCATCTTCTGCCCCGGTTGCAACACGCGCCTGACCTTGGGCGACGACCGCGCCGGCGAAACGATCGAATGCCCACGATGCGACGCGGCGATCACCATCCCGGCGATGATGCCGCCCCCGCCGCCCCCAAGTCCGGTCCCGCCTCCACTTCCGCCCACGCCACCGATCGTTCACACGTGGCCCGCGGAACCGGCCGAAGCGGATGCAGAGGAAGAAGAGCCTCGCGCGCCACGGTCGCGCCGGAGGCGCGACGACGAGGACGACGGGGATGAGGACGACAAGCCTTGGGCGCGCGGGTCTCGACGGAGGCGCGACGACGACGACGATGGGGACGAGGACGAACCGCCGCGCCGCTCCCGCCGGCGGCGCGGCGGCTCCCGCAAGCCCGGCAAGGTCGGAGCGATCGGCGGGATGCTGATCGGTGGGGGAGCCTGGGCGCTGCTCGCGAACTTCTTCAGCATTGTGATTTTCCCGCTGTGGTGTTTATGGCCGGGGCTGTACTTCGCAATCGTGTTTGGCATTCTCGCGATCGTCCGCGGGGCCGGTTTGCTCGGGAACGGGTGGCGCCGGACCAACCCGCACACGCTCCTCGTCCTTCAAATCCTCCAGTTGGTGAATCTCGACGTGATCAACGTGGTTCTCGGAATCATCGGGTTGGTGTTCAACAACGACCGCGAGGTGAGCGACGAATACCGGTGGTGAAGCGGTCGCGGATCCCGTTCCTTCCTGCCGGGCGTTAGACTATCACAATCCCGCTCAACCAGAGGCATCGTAATGAGTCCAACACTTCAAGACTATGGCATTGATCGGCTCAGCGCCGAAGACCGCCTTGTGTTGGCCGAAGCGATTTTAGAGAGCGTAGCACAAGAGGCGGAGGAGGCGCCGGTTCCGCCGGCGCAACTCGCGGAACTGGAGCGCCGGCTCGCGGACAGCATTGCGCGGCCGGCCGCGGTCACCCCGTGGGAAGTCATCAAGGCGAGGGCGCTCGCGAGGGCCAAGAAGTGAGCCTGTTCTTGGCGAGCGGGGGGCGTAAGCCCTCTGTTGCGCGCCCAATCCCTTTTACGTTAGTCAGGAGTGGTTGAGTGCGCAACAGGGGGCTTACGCCCCCGCTCGCCAAGAACGCGCCTAACCGCCGCTACCCACCTCCCTCCGCCTCTGGTATTCTGAGGCGATGTCTTCTCCCATCACGACCGACGCCTGGCTCGCGTTCGAAGACGGGTGGCTCGCGCCCTACGCGATGCCCTCTCGCGCCAGTCGCGGACGCAAACACCCCGAAACCGATCACCCGTTCCGCTCGCTGTACCAGCGCGACCGCGAGCGCGTCGTTCACTGCACCGCGTTCCGCCGCATGACCGGTAAGACGCAAGTTCTCGTGGCGAGCGTGAACGATCACCACCGCACGCGACTCACGCACACGCTCGAAGTCACGCAGCTCGCACGCACCGTCGCCCGCCGGTTAAGGCTGAATGAAGATTTGGCGGAAGCCATCGCGCTCGCGCACGACATCGGACACCCGCCATTCGGGCACGCCGGCGAGGACGCACTCGACGAGTGCCTCAAGCCGCACGGCGGGTTCGACCACAACCTGTTCGGCCTGCGCCGCGTCGATGAACTGGAGGAACGCTACCCGCAGTTCCCCGGACTGAATTTGTCGTTTGAAGTGCGCGAAGCGTTCGTCCAACACTGCGGGCGCACCGACGCCGCGGAGTGCGCCGAGTTCCGCGACAGCGGCGGGCCGCTCCTCGAAGCGCAGATCGCGGACGTGGTCGATTCCATCGCCTACGACACTCACGACACCGACGACGCGCTCGGCCTCGGCTTCATCACGATGGACGAACTGTGCCGCGTCGAGTTCTGGACGCGCGCCGCGGAACGTGTTCACGCGCACACGCCGGGACTGTCTGACGGGCCGCTGCGGGTCGCGGTGGTCCGTGAACTGCTCGCGTGGCAGGTGACCGACCTACTGGAAGAGACCGCGAACCGGATCGCGAGCGCCAACGTAAGATCGGTCGAGGACGTTCGTAACGCGAACACACCGCTTGTCGGGTTTACGCCCAATGTGCGCTGCCTGAAGGCCGGGTTGGAGCGGTTCCTTCACCAGCGCGTGTACAAGCACCACCGCGTGCTGCGGATGACTGCCAACGGGAAACGCATCCTCCAGACGCTGTTCGCGGAGTACGTGCGCTCGCCGGCACTGCTGCCCGAAAAGCACCTGCGCCGGTGGACCGGGGCCGACGCGATCATCGGCCCGCCGCCGCCGGGGTGGGTCACCGCGGCCCGCACCCGGCTCGACGGCCTCGAGCGTGTTGTGGGCGATTACCTCGCGGGCATGACCGACCGCTTCGCCCAACTCGAATACCGGCGCCTGTTTTTGCCATCGATTGAACTGTAGAATCGGAGTGTTAGAGGACCGACCACCGGAAACAGGGGCAGGGACGCGGACAGGGAAAGGCCCAAAACCAAAACCGGAACGTGATACTCCCGCCTCTCTGTCTCTGTGCCCACGCCCGATTCTTGTTTTTCTCCCGCCGTCCTCTGTTTATTGCCCTTTGTCCTCTGACCTCTGGTTCCCAATGCTCCTCACGCTGTTACGCGTTGCCTACATCATCCTCCTGGTCGGGATGGCGATCGTTGCCATCAGTTTCTTCGTGGACACGGAAGATACGGCGGCGATGGTCTTCGCCCCGCTCGGCATCCTCGCGATCGGCGGAGGCGTACTCTTCACGGACATGCGAGAGAAGCAAAAACACATCACCACCATCTCCGCAATGTACTTCGGGTTGCTCCTTGGACTATTGCTCGGCTACCTGTTCTCGCTGGTCCTCGAGCCACTAATGATGAACCTGTTCGGACGGGGACAGATCGTTACGCTGGGCCGCGTGCTGATTACCGTGGTTTGTTGCTATGTGACGATTTCAACGCTTTTGCAGACGAAGGATGAGTTTCGCTTCATTATCCCTTATGTCGAGTTTTCCAAACAGGTGAAGGGCGGCAAGCCCCTCGTGCTCGACACGAGCGTAATCATTGATGGCCGCATCGCCGACGTGTGCGATACTCGATTGATTGACACGACGCTCGTCGTGCCGCGGTTCGTGCTGCAAGAACTTCAGGCCATCGCGGACAGTTCCGACAAACTGAAACGCAACCGCGGGCGCCGCGGCTTGGACGTACTGAAGCGGCTCCAGAATAACCCGAAACTCGACCTGCAGATGCACGACGGGAACGTGCCCGAACTGCACACCGGCGAGCGGATCCGCGTGGACGAACGGCTCGTGATCCTCGCAAAGGCGCTCAATGCCCGCGTCGTCACCAACGACTTCAACCTGAACAAGATCGCGCAACTGCAGGGCGTCGATGTCATCAACCTGAACGAACTTGCGAACGCGCTGAAGACGGTGGCGATCCCCGGCGAGTACATGCAGGTAAAGGTCGTGAAGGCCGGGGACCAGATGGGGCAAGGCGTCGGTTACCTCGACGATGGCACGATGGTGGTGATCGAGCAGGGTCGGGCGCTGATCGGGCAGGACATCGGGATCGTGGTCACGAGTGTGTTGCAAACACCCGCGGGCCGGATGATCTTCGGTCGGCCCGATCAGCGGTCGAGCGGGTCGCACACGCCGTACTCCGGGAGCAGCACGCCGAGCGCATCCGGGCCGGGTGATGCGAGGGGTGAGCCAGGGCCGCACGAGCCGTCAAAGGGGGGCGACCCGAAGAGTTGACCCCACAACAGAGGACAGAGAGCAAAGAACAGAGATCAGAAGGCAGAGATCACAAGACAAAGAGCGTTTGTCTTCTCTAACTTCCGCCCTCTGCCCTTCCTGTCTTCTATCCACTGAATCTCTGTCCTCTGATCTCTGATGTGGGGTTCCGAATATGAGAATGATGCTGCTGGGGCTGGCCGGGGTGGGCGTGGCCACGGTTGGGTGGGCCGTGGCCGCCCAGCCGAGCAAACCGCTAACCGAACCGGCCAAGACGGCCGCGGTGCCGTCTGGAGACAACCCCCCACCCACCGCCACCGACGTGCAACTCGTCGAGCGGAACATCGCCGCCCGCAAGGAGTACGAGAACAGCCTCAAGGCGCTCCACGAACACTACACCAAGAGCGGCGAGAAGCAGCGGCTCATGTGGGTCGAGCGAGAACTGATGGCCTACCACCTCCTGTTGAAGCCGTCGTACAACCTTGACGTGAAGGACGTGCCCCCGCCCACACTCGAAGCCCGCGTCAACGTGCGCGAGGCCAACGAACTGTACAAGGCCTCGATGGAGTACAAGGGGAAGGGTCTGGGCGACGACTACATCCTGAACATGCGCCGGGCCGAACTCCTGCTCCGCGAGGTGCTGGAGAAATACCCGAGTTCGGACAAGATTGGCGACGTGGCGTACCAACTCGGCGACATCTACGAGAGTCGCGCGTACAAGCAGTACGACCGTGCCGCGAGATACTTCGAGCGGTCTTTCCAGTGGGTGAAAGGGGGACGCACCGACGCCCGGCTCCGCGCTGCCGTTCTTTACGACCGTCAACTGAACGAGCGCGCGAAGGCCATCGAACTGTACCGCGCCGTGGTCGAACACGACACCAACACCGAACACATCCGTCAGGCCGAGAAACGCATCGGCGAGTTGACCGGCCGAAAGTAAGAGAAGGGGAGAAGGGAGTGAGATGACACTGTGGTTGTCTTCTAACTCCCTTCTCCCTTTCACCCCTTCTCCCCTTCTCTTCTACAATGCCCGCATGGAACCTCTCGCGCGGCTGCGCTGGCCGGTGGCGCTCTCAATCGTCGCCGCGCTCATCACCATCGGGATGAAGAGTACCGCCTACGCGCTGACCGGCTCGGTCGGGTTGCTCACCGACGCGCTCGAATCCGTCGTGAACCTGCTCGCGGCCATCACCGCGTACTTCGCGCTGTGGTATGCCTCTCGGCCCGCGGACCCGTCGCACACCTACGGTCACGAAAAGATCGAGTTCCTGTCGAGCGGCCTCGAAGGCGTGCTGATCGTACTCGCCGGTTTCGGCGCCGCTGGCTATGGCATCCGCCGGCTCATCTCCCCCGAACCAATCGAAGCGATCGAACTCGGCAGCGGCCTCGCGCTGGCCGCGTCGGTCGTGAACTTCGCGGTCGCGCGCGTTCTGCTACACCACGGGCGCGTCCACAAGTCCATCGTAATGGAAGCCGACGGCAAGCACCTCATGGCCGACGTGTGGACCTCCGTCGGCGTTCTGCTCGGGCTGGCGCTTGTGTACCTCACAGGCCGTACGTTCTTCGATTCACTACTCGCACTCGCAATGGGATTCCACATCACATGGACCGGGCTTGGCCTGATCAGGCGGTCGTTCGACGGGCTGATGGATCACGCCATTCCCCTCCAAGAGCGTGACCGGATTCGCGAGGTGATCCGCACCAATCTGCCCGCAGGCGCGACGTTCCATCTACTGCGCACGCGACTGTCCGGCGCACGCCGGTTTGTGGAGTTCCACCTGCTCGTGAACGGCGACGTCTCGGTGCGTGAAGGACACCGCCTCGCGACGAAACTCGAAGCCGCACTCGAAGCCGCAATGCCGGAAGTGGCCGTGACGATTCACGTGGAACCGGTAGACGAACAGGAATCGTGGGAACCCGAATACTTGCGGCGACTGGGCGAAGAACCCACCCCGCCGACACAACCCAGCCAGACGCCGTGACGATTGACGACCTCTTATCGCAGTTGAACACCTCCGCTCTGTGGGTGCCGGCGGCGGGCACGACCGCGCTAGGCCTCGTCGCGGGCACGGTGGGATCGTTCGCGGTGTTGCGCCGGCAGAGTCTTCAAGGCGACGCGGTGGCGCACGCGGCGCTGCCGGGCGTCGCGGCGGCGTTCCTGGTCGGCGGGCGCGCGCCGCTCGCGCTCGTGCTGGGCGGGGCCGTGGCCGGGTGGCTCGCGATGCTGATCGTCACGCAAATCACGCGCCGCTCGCGGGTACCGTTCGACTCCGCGCTCGCGGGCGTATTGGCGGTGTTCTTCGGGCTGGGTCTGGTGCTCTTCACCTACATCCAACGGAACGTCACGGGGGCAGCACTCACGCCGCTGGAGCGCTACCTGTTCGGCCAGGCCGCGCTGGTCGCTGTGTCGGACCTGTGGGTGATCGGCGGCTTCGGCGTACTCACGCTCCTCACGATCCTCGTGTTGTGGAAGCAGTTCAAAGTGGTGAGCTTCGACCCGGCGTTCGCCGCGAGCCTGGGCTTCCCCGTGCGCGCGGTGGAACTGCTGCTCACGACGCTTACTGTCGTCGCGGTCGTGATCGGGCTGAAGGCGGTGGGGGTGGTGTTAATGACGGCGCTACTGATCGCGCCGTGTGTCGCGGCGCGGCAGTGGACGGACCGACTCGGGCGTGTGGTGCTGCTCGCGGGATTGTTCGGTGCGCTCGCGGGTATCGCCGGCACGATCGGGAGCCACCTGTTGAGTTACCAGTTCCCGAAAGCCGGTTCGGTGCCGACCGGCCCGACCATCGTGCTGTGCGCCACCGCACTTGTGCTGCTGTCGCTCGTCTTCGGCACCGCTCGCGGGTGGGTGTGGACACTGCGCCGGACTGTGGGGTCGGCTGCGCCCTCTACCGGCCCGAGTTAACAGCCGCCGATACTTGACGGCCGATTCCCGGCCTGGGAAGAATCTCTGGGAAATCGGTTCCCGTTGAGCTAAACTCACTCGTATTCTCCGACCTCCAGCAAACGGTCGCAGGTTGCAATGCGCGCACTCCTTCTAACGGTTCCGGGTCTGCTCTTCGTGGCCGGGTGCGGAAGCCCCGCACCGCCGGAAATTCCTCCCCCTGCGCCGTTTGACGCAACTGCCATGGTGGAAGCGGCGTTCACCGAGTACGACCGTAATAAGAACGGTTTCATCGAGGGGTCGGAACTCGACGTGTTCCCCGCCCTCAAAGGGGTACTCGGGGGGGTCGATGCGAACCGGGACGGGAAAGTCTCGAAAGACGAGTTGCGTGCCCGGTTCGAGAGCTACTCCGCGGCGAACACCGGTCTGATTTCCGTTCCCGTGTCGGTTACCCTGGACGGCGTCCCACTGGCCGATGCGACAGTTCAGTTCGTTCCCGAGGCGTGCATGGGTGGGACGATTCAGGAGGCGACCGGGAAGAGTCAGGCCAACGGAACCGTCCCCAAGTTCGTGATCGACGGGAAGGAGCAACCGGGACTTCAACCCGGCTTGTACCGGGTCAAGGTGACGCGGTCCGACGCGGGCGGGAAGAACCTCCCCGTCAGATACAACGTCCAGACCACCCTCGGAGCCGAGGTGTTCGGCGGTCGGGGAAGTCAGCCGCTTTTGTTTGCGCTGTCCTCCCGGTAGTTCCGATATTCGGACCACCGGGTCATTTCTATCTTTCCGTTTCCATCCGTTCGGAGTCCGTCTATGTTCTCTCTCTTTCGACCGCCTTTCGACCGCCCACGCCGTGCGAATCGTGCGGGGTTCACGTTGATCGAGTTACTGGTGGTGATCGCCATTATCGCAATCCTGATCGGGTTGCTGCTGCCCGCAGTGCAGAAGGTGCGCGAAGCCGCCGCCCGCATGAAGTGCACAAACAACCTCAAGCAACTGGGCCTGGGGATGCACAACTGCCACGATACAACGGGCGCGTTCCCGTCGGCCGGGTGGGGGTGGTACTGGACCGGTGACGCGGACCGCGGCAGCGGCCCCGAGCAACCCGGCGGGTGGGTGTTCAGCCTCCTGCCGTTCGTGGAACAGGCGAGCCTGTACGACATGGGAAAGGGGCAGACTGGGGCCGCGCAACTGACCGCTTACACCACCCGGAATGCGACGCCCGTCGCGTTCTTCATCTGTCCGAGCCGCCGGCAAGCGCTCCCGATCACTGGGGGCAGTGTCACCTACTACAATGCCAACGCCTCCACCGTGTTCGCCCGGACGGATTACGCAATATGTGTGTCCTCGACCGGCTCAGTCGAGTCCTTCGCCGGGCCACCGGACTTGGCGACCGGGAGTAACCCGGCGTACTGGGCGACCGGGGGTGGCTCTGGCGCGGCGAACCCCACCACGTTCAACGGCATTGCCTACAGTTGCAGTCGAGTGCGGATCACCGACATCACCAAAGGCACGACCAATCAGGTGATGCTCGGAGAAAAGTACCTGAACCCGACCAACTACACCACTGGCGCCGACCCCGGGGACAACGAGTGTGCGTTCACCGGGATGAACAACGACGTGTGCCGGAGCACGGCTAACCCGCCGCTGAAGGACCAACCCGGTTTGGGCGACACGTTCCGGTTCGGGAGCCAGCACCTCAGCGGTGTGAACGTCGTTCTCGCCGACGGCTCGGTTCGCACGATTACGTACAATGTTGCCCAGACCGTTTTCCAACCGATGGGCGACATTCGCTCAGGGGCCGTCATCAGCCTGCCGTGACCGCAACTCTTCCGCCGCTTGCGGCCTCGCGTCTGCATCACGTCGGTGCGCCCGCGAAGCCGCAAGCGGCGAATACCGCTTCGCCATGAGTTCCACTCTCGAACTCTGTTTGGTGCTCTCGGTTGTCGCGGTGGCGTGCGCGCTGCCGGGCGCCTTCCTCGTGCTGCGCCGCAGCGCGATGACCAGCGACGCGATCGGTCACGTGCTGCTGTTTGGGATCGTGCTCGCGTACTTCGTCATACGCGACCTGGATTCGCCGTGGCTGCTGGTCGGTGCGGTCGCTGCTGGGTTGCTCGCGGTGGTGCTGGTCGAATCGCTGGAGAAGAGTGGGCGCGTCAAAGCGGACGCGGCGCTGGGGCTGGTGTTCGCGGCACTGTTCGCGGCCGGTGTGCTGATGGTGAGCGTGAGCGTGAAGAATGTTCACCTCGACGTGGATCAGGTGTTGCTGGGCCAACCGGAGTCGGCGCGAGATCCGCGCTGGGAAGCCTTCGGCACCGCGATCGAGCCGGTGTGGATACTTGGCGCGGTGCTCGCGGTGAACGTGCTACTCGTGACGGTGTTCTTCAAGGAACTGAAACTCTCGACGTTCGACCCCGGGCTGGCGGCCTCGCTCGGCTTCCGCCCCGCGGTGATTCACTACGCGCTGATGGCGGTTGTGTCGGTCACGGCGGTGGCCGCGTTCGACGCGGTCGGCCCGGTGTTGGTGGTGGGGTTCTTTGTGGTGCCGGCGGCAACGGCATTCCTACTGACGGACCGGCTCGCGATCATGCTGGTGCTGGCGTCTGCGTTCGGTGTGGTCGCGGCGTTCGCGGGCACGTTCGCGGCGTCCGCCGCGAACACGACGACCGCCGGCGCGGTGGCCGCGGCGTTGGGGTTGCTGTTCGCGGTGGTGTTCCTGGTCGCGCCCGGTCGCGGTTTGATCGCGCAAGCGTTCCAACACATTCGGCAGAAGCGGGCGTTCCACGAACTGATGCTCGCGGTTCACCTGATGCAGCACGAAGGCACGCCGGAAGAAGCGGAAGAATCGCGCTGCGTCGGGCTGCACAATCACCTGTCGTGGAAGCCGGCGCAGGTGGCCGCGGTGGTGTCGCGCGCGGAGCGCAATGGGTTGGTGGTGCGGGCAGGTGAAGCGCTGAAGCTCACGGACGCGGGAAGGGCGAAGGCGCGAGAGGTGTTGTGAACACCTGCTTTGGCTTTGCCCTCTCCCCTTGCGGGAGAGGGCAAGAGAAATCCAACCTACGGCTTCGCATAGGGGATCATGTCCGGCGTCTTCGGCGACTCCACCTTCGGCACCACGGGCGCGGCCCCCAAGAACTTGTCGATCTTCCACGGCAGCCCGGTGAGATCGCGATCACCGGAAACGGACTGCGTGCCGTTGTCGAGGAACGCGACTCCGGTCACGCTCGCGACGTGCTTGCGGAAGATGGGTATCTCCTGCTTCGCGGCGGACGTGTCCCACAGCCGCAGTGTGCGGTCCGCGCCGCCGGTCAGCACCCAGCGGCCTCCGTCCTTCACCGCGACACTTCGCACGCCGCCTTCGTGACCCGTAAGCGTGAACTTCGCCTTGTCCTCGCCGAGGAACCACACGCGAACCGTGCCCGCGTCGTTGCCGGCCGCGATCCACTTTCCGTTCGGGCTGATTGCGACGGCCGACAGCGGCGACGCAAACTTGCCGTAGCGTTTCAGTTCGCGCCCGTCGGCGAGATCGAGTAGCACGAGTGCGCTTTGAGTCGCGACCGCGACGAACTTCCCTTGTGGGTCCATCGCGACCGCGGTGACAAGGCCCAACTTCTCGGCGCGCCAGCCTTCCTTGCCGTCGGCGATCTTCCAGTAAACCACGGTGCCGTCGAAGCTGCCGCTCACGACCCACTTGCCGTTCGGCGTGAAGCTGACCGCGCTCACAAGACTGGTGTGGTCCGCGAACTTCGCGGCTTCGAGACCGCTGGTTAAATCCCACACGCGAGCGGTGCCGTCCATGCCGCCCGACGCGGCCCACTTGCCGTCCGCACTGAGCGCGACCGACCACACGCTCGCGGTGTGCCCGACCAACCGCTTGATGTCGCGCCGTCCTTCCACGTCGTAGTAGCGCACGCTGCGGTCGCCACTCGCGACGATTGCCTTGCGGCCATCTGGGCTAAACGCCCACTGGTTCGCAGAGTCGCCACGGGCTTCGAGCGGGTCGAGTTCGCCGGTGTTGTCCTTCAGCGTCGGACCGTTGAGGTTGGATTGATAGAGACCGCCGAGGGCGAGTTCGCGCGCGATGTCGCCGAACGCCTGCAACCAGAGCTGCCGCGTCACGGTGCCACCTGCGCGGAGCGAACCCACGTGCTTCACCATCGTGTCGGACTGACTGATGCGCGCGCGGAACTCGTCGGCAGTCAGCCCGACTTCGCTCGCACCCGTGAGTAGATCCACGTCCGCTTCGTACTTCTGCGTGATGGTGCTGACGACCTCGTAGCGGCTTACCTTTGCCCCGGTCTTCGCGACGGCTTCCGCGTACTTCTTTCCGTCGGCCTCCATCGTCTTGATCGCGGCTTCTTTGCCGGGATACAGTGCGCGAACCACATCGGCTTCTTCGCGCTTGAACGCTTTCGGGTTCTTGTTGAGGTGGTCGAGCACCTGATCCACTTTCGGCAGAATCCCGGTGACGTGACACGACATGCACGACACGCCCGCTTCGACGGCACGATCCGGGCGCTTCGGGTCACTCACGATGTTGAGCGGTCCCTTGTCCAGTCTGTTGTTGACCGCGTTGATGAGGTAGTACGCGTGCAGCCCGTTCGGTAGCGCGAAGATGGCTTCGCCGCCCGCGTGCTGGAACGGGTTCTCCGCGAGTCCGCCCGGCCCCAGCGGGAACGCGAAGATGTTCCGGCGATCCGGTAACAGGCCGCCGTTCACGCGATCGACAAGGTTTGCTTGCGGTTCGTCGAAGTCGTAGGTGCGCCAGTACATGCCCTGTGCCGAATCGTGGCGCTCCAGAATGCGGTTGAATCGCGAGATGCCGCTGCCGTTGAACCCAACGCGCGACACGCGCTCTTGCTTGATGTTCTCCGCGGCATCAACGCGGATCAGTTTCTCCAAGTCGGCGAGGTTCGCGGGGAGTTGGAGCACGTCGTAATAGAGCGGTGCGCGCGACGCTGTGGCAACGAACCAGTCGGCGCGCACGAGCGGTTGTTTCGCGGCCGTGCCAACGGACACCGCCCGCGCGCTCACGGAGTCGTCGATCACGCCATACGGGTACTCTTGCAGAATGCGGTTCCAGATGGTCGCGTCCCACACGTACCAGCGCAGGTCGATGCGCAGAACGGTGCGGTTACCATCGATCGCGACGGGGTTCACGATCTTCGACCCCCACGACAGGCTGTTCACGAGTTTCGCGAGCGCGTTGCGGTACGTCTGAAGTTCCTCGTCGGAGAGGCCCGCGTTGGAGAGGTGCGTGAGCGTGAAGTATCGCTGGAAACGCCGCGCGCGCTTGTCGAACGTTTCGAGGTCGGCGAGAACCGCGGCGTAGGTGTCGGGCTGTGTGATCGTGACGCGTGCGGCTTCGGCTTCGCCCGTGGGTGCACCCGCTTCGATCCACTTCTTGAGGATCGCGAGTTCAGCGGCCGACGGTCGCGGTTGTTCATCGGGCGGCGGCATGGTGCCTTCGTTTACGCGTTTGTAAAGCCGGCTGCCCTTGAGGTCGTTGGGCACGATGTGCTTGCGCGCGACGAGTTTCGCGAGATCCGTGACGAAGTTCATCGATCCTTCGATGCTGCCGTCCTGCCCGTGGCACCGGTAGCAGTGCGTCTTGAGTACGGCCTTCGCCTGTTGCGCGAGTTGCTTGTCGCCATCAGCAGCGCTCGCGTGCGAGGCCAAGGCAAAGAGCGCGAGTATCGGTAGGAGGGTTGTGCGCATATCGTCTTCCCGTGAGCGCGGAGCGTCACCTATCCGACGTATCAGAAATGTCGGACGATTGCTACAACGCGAGTGTAACACGCGAGTAACCGACCACACCCCACCTGAGGTTCTCGACACTCGGGTGTAGAGCCTACTTTTCCAACACCAAATCCAGCACCCAACACCCGCGAACGTGCGTCCTCTCACCTCGGCAGTGGGCGAGTAACTCTTCGTTGTCACACCCGGCGTCTTGAAGGGCGTCCGCGAGGATCGGCATCGCGCTGAACTCTCGCAAATCGTACACCTGGCGAGCGAGCGACACCACGGTGTCCGTGCGCCACTCCGGGGAGAAGTGCGGTTCGCGGAACGGGTTGCCGGCCACTTCCCACACCGTCGCTCGCATTACGAGGTGTTGCACCGCGGTCGCGGGTGTCGGAGCGGGCACCAACTCGAAGGTCCCCGTGTGCGCCTGGACTGCGGCGTCGAGTACTCGCGTGCCAACCATTTCCAGCGGCAGCGGCCTTGTCGCGGCGAACGACACAGCCCAAGCGAACTCGGAACGTAGCCTCGCGGCCATATCAATATCGAGGGCGGGATGTTCGCTCGACGCGCGGTAAGCCTCGTACGCCTCCTGCGCGACGGCGCGGCACCGCCAGCGGGCGTTCTCCATCGTGTCGTCGGGGGTTCGGCTGTCGGCGTAGCGATCGATCACGTCGAGCGCGTCGGTCAGGTCCGGGTGATCGAAGAGGTCGCTGACAGCGCGGCAGAACGCGACCGCCAGCAGGCGCTGGCGGCGCGGGGAGAGGTAGTCGAGGATATACCGCACGTGAGTGCTGAAGTCGGTCCCGGTTAGCCACTCGTCTTCGTTCATGAATACATCCCAAAAACCAAACAACAAATCTTAGAGCCAAACACCGCGCGTCTTGGGTTTTATTGGGCTTTGTTGTTCCGATTCTGGGATTCGCGATTTACTCCCGCGGCAGCAGGTCGATTACTTGCGCGAGGTGAAGTTCCGCGACCTGCGGGGCGACCAGCGCGTTCGGCGAGCAGACCCGAACCTGTTTGTAGCAGAACCCGTGCGGTGCGTCCGCGTCGGGCCGCGGGTCGCGGCAGATGTGCAACTTGCGCGCGATCACGTCGAGCACCCAGTACTCGGTCACGCCCGTGGCAGCGGTCCGGCCCGCCTGCTCCGCGAGGTCGTAGGCGGCGTCGGCGTCTTCAATGTCGATCACCAGAACCGGAAGGCGCTCCGCGTCGGTCTTGGGTTTGGCGCGAACAACCGTGATGTCGGGCGTGTAGTCGCCGTCGGGCACCACAGTCTTCGGGTCGCGAGCGAGTACGGTGTACAGGTCCGGCGAAAAGACGTTGCGGAGCCAGTTCTCGGCCATGCGTTGCGAAGTCGCCGCGAGCGAACGGTGGGCGGGCAATACGGTGGTGGACATGCTCGAAACCTCCGTGAGAGAGGCTTTCAACCCGGCACGAGGGGACTTGAAGACCCGCACCGCCCCGTCGTGTGAGCGACCGGATTCGGAGCCGCAAGGAGATGCCTGCGGATCGAACCAAACTGACGGGATTCGGGTGAAAGTGGCCGCCCCATGTGAGGCGCCAGTGTTGTGAGTGGGCACGATCGGACAGATCGCGAAACCACTCCGGGAAAGGACACTGTTCGAATTGTAACAGAGGCGGCGCTGCGCCGAGCGCAGAAACCCAAAAACAGTCAGACGCGCGAGCGAATTGTTTCGCGCTATTTTCCGCGCGCACCCAAACGAACTGCGCCTGTCACACGTCGAATGGATCAGGTAGCATTGGCGCGAGTAGCGTACTCGTTCCGTTGTGCCCAACACTTCGACCACGTCCATCGCGGGAGAATTACCATGTCCGACAACCGTGACCCGTCACCGGGGCAGAAGCCGGAAGCCGAGACGAACCACCCCACCAACTGGCGCGCGGTGGGCATCATTCTCGTGTTGTTCCTGAGCATCCCGGCGGGGTATCAGGTCGTCAACTGGGTCGAGAAGTCACGCGACGCGAAGGCGAAGCAGACTGCACTGACGAACGCGAAAGGCGAGTACGACCGGCTGCAAGCGGAACACAAGGCCGCACAGGACGCCGCGCAGAAGGCGATGAAAGACGCCACGGACGCGGAGCAAACCATCGGCATCAAGTATCGGGCCGAGATGGCCGCGGCGCGGAAGATCCTCGAAGAGAAGAACTTCACCGTGCGGCTCACCGGCCCGGCGCGGGTTCAACCGGGTGCGCCGAACACGTGGCAAATCGAAGCCCTTCAGCGCGACGGTAAGGTGGTGAAGGCCACCAAACTGGAAATCGCGGTGAAGGACGCGAACGGGGCCGAACTCCTCCGCGACACGCACAACAACCCCACGGACGCGACCCCGCTCGTACTCACCGCGAAGTTCTGGGAGAAGGTAAAGCCCGGAACCGACCTGTTCCTCGAAGTGGTCGCGTTCACCGACGACAACCGCACGAGCGTGCTGGCCGAACGCATCCCGCTCGCGCGCCCGGTGTACATCACGCACCTCCAGACCGACAAGCCGCTTTACAAGCCGGGCGAGACGATCCGGTTCCGCTCGCTCACGCTGGAACGCTCCACGCTTTTGCCGCCGACGAACGATCAGCACCTCCGGTTCAGCCTGCGCGACTCCGGCGACGCCGTCACTCAACTCGACGTGGGCAACGGGCGGCTGTTGCGCGACCTGCAACCGGTGATGGGGCCTGACAAGAAGCCCCTCCGCGGCATCGGCGTGGGCGAATACACGATCCCGGCCAACGCGTCGGGCGGCGAGTACAAACTCGACCTCTACGAAGTGACCAGCGAGAAGCCCGAAGGCACGCTGCTCGAAACGCGCAAGTTCATCGTGAACCGCTACGTGCCGGACACGTTCGAGAAGAAGCTCGAGTTCGATGGCAAGTCTTACGGCCCCGGCGATGTGGTGCAGGCACGCATCGAGGTGTCACGCACCGCGGGCGGACCGATGAAGAACGCCACCGCGCAAGTCGTCGCGAGCGTGGACGGCAAACCCTTCCCCGACCAGAAGAACGAAAAGCTCGCGCTCACCGTCGAGCCGGGCACCGGCAAGGCGGTTCTCAACGTCCGGTTCAATGTGCCGATGGACATCTTCGAGAAGGCACAGAAAGACACGCCGCCGAACGCGACGCTGAGCGTGACCATCGAGGACGGCAGCGACCTCGAGAACATCCTGCGCCCGATTCCGCTCGTCACGAAGAACCTTCGCGTCGAGTTCTTCCCCGAAGGCGGCGAGTTGATCGATGGCGTCCCCGGACGCGTGTACTTCCAGGTGCGCACGCCGATCAACAAGCCGGCCGACGTGAAGGGTGTCATCACCGACGGCACGAACACCGTCGTCGCTGACATCAAGACCGAGACCGACGCCGAGAACCCCGGCGTGAATCGCGGGCACGGGAGTTTCACGCTCACGCCGAAGGCCGGTGCGAAGTACTTCCTCAAACTCAGTTCACCAACCGGCATCGTCCCGCCCACGCCGGAAGGGTTCCCGCTGCCGCCTGCGAAGGCCGACGGCGTGGCGATCACTTCGCTTGACACGGTGACCGCGCAGGGCGCGACGATTCGCGTTCGCTTGCAAACGGCGAAGCCGAAGACGTTGCACGTCGGCGCATACGCTCGCGGTCGCTTGATCGCGCACCAGAAACTCGACGTTGAGGCCGGCAAGCCGGTCGAAATCGGCCTTGCGGGCGACGAGGCGGTTGGCGGCGTGACTCGCGTCACCGTGTTCGAGGAACCGAAGGGCGGCGCGCCCGGTGCCGCAAACCTGATTCCGCTCGCGGAACGGCTCGTGTACCGCAAGTCGGCGTCGCAACTCATGCTGAACATCAGCCCTGACAAGTCGGGTTACACGCCGAGCGGCAAGGTGAAGCTCGAACTCTCCGCGTTCAACGAGAAGGAGAAGCCGACGCCCGCGGTGCTGCTCGTTGGTGTCGTGAATCGAAGCGTCATCACGATGGCCGATAACAAGACCGACCGACTGATGCCGACGCACTTCATGCTGTCGGGCGAGATCAAGCACCCGGCCGAACTCGAACACGCGGACTTCTTGCTCACGGATCACCCACGAGCCGGCGTTGCGCTTGATCTCTTGCTCGGCACACAGGGCTGGCGGCGGTTCGCGGAGCAGACCGGCACGCCGGGCAACCCGAACGACAAGGTGGACGTCGAGAAGATGCTCGTCGCGCACGGTCAGCGCACATCCGCGCCGTTCGCGCTGTACCAACTCGAAGAACAGCGGATCAACGCAGAGTACCGGCCGAAGATGGAGCAGACGACGATCGCGCTGTCAGTCGCGCAGACCGACTGGAACGCACTGAGCGTTGCGCAGGGGCCGGGCTTGGCGGGTGAGGTCGCGACCGCGAAGACCGTGTTCGACGCCGCGAACAAGCAGCACACCGAAACCGCGGCCGAACTGTACCGCTACGAGACGCGGTCGCGGCGGATTCAGTCGTGGGCGCTGCCCGCGCTGATGGTGTGTTTGATCGGGCTGGGCATCAGCGGGCTGTCGCTCGCATCGCAGAAGCCCGGCGGCTCGCGTCGGCCGTTCTACCTCGGTTCGGTCGCGCTGTTCGTCCTCGGTGCGTGTGCGCTCGGCGCGATCGTAATGACGCGTGGCACGCAAGCCGCCGAAGTCGCGTGGGACGAACTCGCCCCGAAGCCCCGCGGCGCGCAGATGTTCGCGGCGCGCAAGGAGGCTCCGAACGCGGAAGCGGCCCGCGGAGAGGGCGCAGAGCGGGAACTGGACGAACGCGTCGTGATGGATGCCGCCGCTCCGCGAGCGCCGATGGCGCCCGGAGTGGCCGTGCCGCGACCGAAGGCGGATGCGAGGGGGGAAGCGAAGCCCGCCGACGGGAGGTTCAATCAAGTCAACAAACTCGCCGAGAACGTGAAGCGAGAGCCGGCTGACGCGATGCAGCGCGACAAAGCAAGGGTCGCGAACGCACTCGCGAAGGAGCAGCAACCCGCGCAGGCCGGGCGCCCCGGTCGGCCGTTCCCCGGCGGTGGGCCGATGGGTGGCCTCGCACCGGAACCGTTCCCCGGTAAGGGCGGCTTTGGCCCCGGTATGCCGATGCCGGTTGTGATGCCGTTCGTGGTGCGCGAGTACGCGCACCAACGTGACCCGGCGCTCGGCGAGGTGCGTTCGGACTTCACCGAAACCGTGTACTGGCACCCGGTCCTCGTGCTACCCGAAAGCGGCAAGGCCACCGTCGAGTTCCAACTCTCCGACGACATCGCGCGATACGAAGTGCTCGTCGCCGGGCACACGCTCGACGGCCGCATCGGCGCGGTCACCAAGATGATCGAGGCACGCAAGCCGTTCAGCGTCGATCCGAAACTGCCGCTGGAAGTCTCGCACACCGACATCATCGACGTGCCGGTGCGCGTGACCAACGACAGCGGTGAGAAGCGGAGCGTCGCGTTCACCACGCTCGCGACTGGGTTCAAGGCCGACGGTATCTTCGCGGACGCGCTCGCCCTCGATCCGAACCGCTCGGGCCGGAAGATCGTTCGCCTGAAGGCGGACAAGATTCAAGGCGAAGGCTCGCTCCTCGTCACGGGAACGAGTGGTGCCGAGAAGGACAGCATTCTGCGCACGACGAACATCGTGACCGACGGCTTCCCGGGCGTCGGGTCGTTCAGCGATATGATCGAACGCCGCGCCGCGGGTAAAATCGTGCTGCCAAAGGACATGGTGCCGGGCACGCTCAAGGTGCGGCTCGAAGTGTATCCCACGTCGCTGTCCGATCTCGTGAAGGGTCTCGACGGATTGCTTCGCGAGCCGTCCGGGTGCTTCGAGCAGACCTCCACCTCGAACTACCCGAACACGCTGATTCTCGACTACATGAACCAGACGAACCAGACGAATCCCGAGGCCGCGAAGCGGGCGAAGGGCTTGCTCGATTCGGGCTACGCGAAGTTGGTTTCGTTCGAGTGCCGGGACACGCCGCAAAGCACGAAGCACGGCTTCGAGTGGTTCGGCGGGGCGGACCAGCAGCACGAAGCGCTCACGGCATACGGCCTGCTCCAGTTCAAGGACATGGCCCGCGTTCACGCGGTCGATGCGGCGATGATCAAGCGGACGCAGACGTACCTGCTGTCGCGTCGCGACGGGCAGGGCGGCTTCAAGCGGAACGCGCGGGCGCTCGACAGCTTCGGCGGCGCCCCGAAGCACACGACCGACGCGTACATCGTGTGGGCGCTGGTCGAGAGTGACCCTGACAACCTGGAGAAACTGGATCTGACGAAGGAGATCGCGGCGCTAAAGGCGCAGGCGATGGACGAGAACTCCGTCGGCGGGAAGGACGCGTACTTCGTCGCGCTGGTCGCGAACGTGCTGAACTTGCGCGGCGACGAGAAAGACGCTCAGCAACTTCTCGACCGCCTCAAGGACAAGCACGTGAAGGCCGGTGCGGTGACGGGCGCGGTGACGAGCATCACGCGATCCGGCGGGCGCGACCTGGAGATCGAGACCACCGCGATCACGCTCCTCGGCTGGCTCCGCGTCAACCACCCGAAGTACGGCACCGCGATCAAGGAATCCACGAAGTGGATTTCGCAACAGCGCGGTGGCTACGGTGGGTTCGGCTCAACGCAATCGACCATCATGGCGCTGAAGGCGCTCACGTTGTTCGCGAACAAGACCAAGCACCCGTCCGAGAGCGGTGAGATTAACGTCTCGGTCGGCGGCAAGGTGATTGCGACGCGGAAGTTCACCGAGAAGGACGTGGAGGTGATCGGCCTCGACATCGCGAACGCAGAGGCGATCTTCAAGCCGGGCGAAACGACCGAAGTGGAGATCGTGACCGACGCGAAGCAGGCGTACCCGTTCGCGCTGAGTTACACCTACACGACGCTCACGCCGATCAGCGCCGAGAAGTGCCAGGTGAAGATCGACACGAAGCTCGCGAAAGCGGAAGCGAACGAGGGCGACACGGTGCCGCTAACGGTGACGATTGAGAACCGCCAGAAGACCGGGCAGGGCATGACGGTCGCGGTCATCGGCATCCCGGCCGGGATGAAGGTGCCGACCGACATGAAGCAACTCACCGACCTGCGCGAGAAGGGGCAACTCAGTTTCTTCGAGCTTCGCGGTTCACGCGAACTGGTGCTGTACTGGCGCGAGATGGCCCCGGAGCAGAGGATGGTGCTGACGATCGACCTGGTGTGCGACGTGCCCGGCGAGTACCGCGGCCCGGCGAGTCGCGGGTATGTGTACTACAACGCGGACCACAAGTGTTGGGTGCCACCGCTGGCGATCAAGATCGTGCCGAAGGAGTGACCGCGAGTGAGTGCGTAAGCAAGGTTCGGCGCGGGTGTGGCCTCGGCGGCACCCGCGCCGAACGCATTTTCAGCCCGGCGCGGACAGCAACGCCGGAACAGGTCTTGTCTCTGCGTCCGCATTGCCGGTCAAGGAACTTCCCGGTGGCCATCCGATCGCGAACAGCGCGAGACAACGGTTGACGGTCACCTTCCACATCTCGGTGGTCCCGTGATCCGGCGCGATCTCCATCTTCGCTAACGTCAGTACTGAACGCAGAGTCTCTACCGCCGACCCGGCACCTGCTCGTATGCACCGTCGGTGGGCAGTTGCGGGGCACGCTTGCGCGAACCGTGGGCGGGGTAGGCATGTCGCGCGAAGCCGTGACGGAAGTGATTCGCGAGATAATCAGGCAAGAATCTAACGTGGTTTGCCACGTATTCGGCTCCGTGGCTGTGGCGAGTCACAGTCTGGCACACCAAATGCAATCCGCAAACCACTCTCTCGGACTGATTGCTCGAATCACCTTTCCGCGCGGGCTGACTCTTCCCAGACGCGTTGTTGGGGACGTATTGCCGGAGGATGTCAGATGGGTCGGTCAGCGGGAGTTGTTTACCTTGTCGGTGCGGGACCGGGCGCGCCGGACCTCATCACCGTGCGCGGTCTCCGCATTCTCCAATCCGCTGATGTCGTCCTCCACGACGCGCTCATCTCGCCTGAACTACTCGAAGAATCCAAGCCGGGCGCGGAACTCGTCTCGGTTGGGAAACGCGGCTACTGCGTCGGCTCCACGAAACAAGAAACGATCAACGACGCGCTCGTGCGGTTCGCCCGCGAAGGCAAGTCGGTGTGCCGACTGAAGTGCGGCGACCCGTGCGTGTTCGGTCGCGGAGGCGAGGAGGCCGAAGTCCTCGCGGAAGCCGGGGTGAAGTTCGAGATCGTACCGGGCGTGACATCCGCCGCGGGAGCGTGTGCCGCGGCCGGCATCCCGCTCACGCACCGCGACGCGGGCCAAGCCGTGGCGCTTGTTACCGGCCACCACGACCCGGATTCGCCCGACTGCACGCTCGACTGGGAAGCGCTCGCGCGGATGCCGGGGTTGGTGTTCTACATGGCGGTGCGTCACGTCGCGAAGATCGCCGCGAAGCTCAGTGACAGTGGGCTGTCACCCGACACGCCAGCGGCGGTGATCGAAAGCGGCACGCTGCCCGGGCAACGTGTGCTGATTGGCGATTTGAGTGATATTGGCTGCGTTGCAGCGGGAATCACGGGGCCGGCGGTGTTCGTGGTGGGGGAAGTGGTGAACCGGTGTCAGCCGCTTGCGACTTCGCAAGCGACTTCGCAAGCGGGAGTTCTCACGTGATTCGTGCGCTTAATCCGCAGAGACCAAAACTCGTCGTGATCGGGAACGGGATGGCCGGGGCGAGATTCCTGGAAGACGTGCTCAGCCTGCGCCCCGACCTCTTCGACATCACCGTGTTCGGCGACGAGCCCTACGGCAATT
>SXID01000095.1 GCA_005772955.1 Planctomycetia bacterium | reverse complement strand
GTGCTTTGTCGTTTCGGGACTGAGCTTCGTCCCGCGAGCTTGCACGCCCTTGAATGCGGCTAGAACCGCGTCCGCGTTCTGCGACGACGACAGCAACTCGAACAGCTTCGCTTCGGTTGTGACGGTTCCGTACCGGGCAACGTGTTCGGCCGACGCCGGGAGCTTGCTGGCGGGAACTTTCTGCGTGCCGATGTGCGCCAGAAGATACTCGGACGCCTTCTGGTTCGGGATCGCGAGCGCCATGTCAGCGTAAACGGCTTCGTACTCTTTGGGCCAAGCGTCCGCGTCACGGAGACAGTTCCGCAGCGCGATCCGCGCGGCCTGCCTCAACAGCACGTCTTCGGCCGGGCACTTCTTCAGCACCGCGACGAGCGGTTCCACGAAGTCCGCGTGCGGGTGCAGCCCGGCCGCTTCGACCGCGGCCCGCGTCATGTGCGGTCCGTCGAATGATTTGAATACATCCAACACGATCGCGCGCTCGGCCGTATCCCACTTCGGCCGGCTCGCGAGCGCGCGGATGAGATGCCCGGTTGCGTGTTCCGGCTTCAGCGTGTTCTTTGGGTTCTGGACGTACGCCAGAAAATCGGCGTAATCCTTTACCTTCACCGGTTCCTTGCCGGCCTCAACGATGAACGACAACCAACCCACATATGCCGACACCAGATCGGGCGTCTTCAGCACCTTCGCGAACGCGGGCGCGGTTTCCCCGATCGGGTCTTTTCCCTCAACGATTCGCCGCCGAAGCTGGTGCCCCGCGAGGAACCGCACAGTCAGATTCGGGTGGGACAAGTCGTCGATCAGTTCCGCGTCCGTCGCCTTCGTGAAGTCGGCGCGGTGAAACTTCGGTGCGGGCACCTTGCCGTCCTTGCCGGTCCACACGATGCGCCAGATGCGCCCGCGTTCCTTGTCGCGCCCGGGGTGCTTCAGGTCCACTTCGTAGTGACCGATGACCTTGTTGTAAAAGTCGGCCACATAGAGCGCGCCGTCCGGCCCGAGTTTGATGTCCACCGGGCGGAACCATCTATCTTTGCTCTTCAAGAAATCGGGTTGTTCGACCGCGACCGGCGTCGATCCCTTCCATACGACCTTGTCGAGGCTGACGCAGTTGCTCACCACGTCGCCCAGGAACAGGTGGCCCAGATATTCCTTCGGGAAGTGGTCCGCGTCGTACCACGACAGCCCGCACAGCCCGGTGCTCTTGTGCGGGTGCGCGGTAACGGCTGGCGTGAACCCCAACCCGTCGTGCGGTTTGCCGAAGCTCTCGTAATACGCGCCCGGAACGAGCTGCGTGATGGGCTTCGAGTGACAGTCCGCCGTGTACAGGTTGAACCACGGGTCGATGGCGATGCCGAACGGGTTCACCTGACCGCGGGTCCACACTTCGATGCGCGAACCGTCCGGCTTGAACCGGAACGTGTGCCCCGAGTGCATCTTCACCTCGTGGCCGTCCTTACCCTTCACCGTGCTATCGTTGTTGAACCCGTGGCACGAGTACACCCACCCGTCGGGCATGAGCGTGTACGAGTTGTACATGCCGTGCGTGTCGCGCACGCCGAAGCCGGTGAACAGCACTTCCGACTTGTCCGCCTTGCCGTCGCCGTCGGTGTCGGTGTACCTGCGAATCTCGCCGGTGCTCGACACGATACAACTCTTGCAGTCCGGTAGCGGAAGGATGCCGATCGGGATGTTCAAGTCCTCCGCGAACTTCTGCACCTTCCCGGCCTTGCCAGTCTGAGGGTCGAATTCGGAGAGGATGAACAACTTGTCGGTGGCCTTCCCATTTTCCGCCGCGAACGGGTAGTGGTACGAGGTCGTCACCCACATCCGGCCCTTCGCGTCGAAGGCCATCTGCATCGGCTTCTGGATGTCGGGTTCGCTGGCGACGAGTTGCACGTCGAACCCGGCGGGTACGGTGAACTGCTTCCGCTCGTCGGCGGGCGCGAGCGGGTCGGTCGGGGCGACGAGGTTGGGCGGCAACTGCTTCGGTTGTGCGCTGAGGCGAGTCGCGGGCGTCAGCGCCCCGAGGACCGTGATGAGCGAAAGCACGAGGAAGAGGACGAACCGCATGAGCGGGTCTCCGGCGGGAAATGCGGCGGGCTAAAGATTGTTGATTAAACCACGCCGAGCGCAGAACGGAAAGGGGCGGGCAGGTGGTTTCGTGAAAGGCGGGATCGTGCAGATTAATGGAAGCGGCGATCGTGTAGCGTCGGAGCCAGAGGGGCCACTCAAGCCCACACATGGCCCTTTCCTGGTCCGACGCTAAACCAACCAAACAGCTCGCTCACACCAGCTCGCTGATGACATCACCATAGGGCAGCATCGGCATGGGGCGGCCGCTGCCGTCGGTGAAACTCGTGTTGTTGAAGTCGATGTTCAGGTGGTCGAACACTGTCGCCCACAGATCATTCGGTGTTAGAGGACGGTCCTTCGGCACTTCGGCCTTCGCGGTCGTGCTGCCCACCGTGATGCCCGTCTTGCACGCGCCCGCCACCAGGATGGATTGCGCCTGTGGCCAGTGGTCGCGACCGGGCTGCGTCACGCCGGTGTGCGTCCCCTTCGAGTATTCGATTTTCGGAGTGCGTCCGAACTCGCCCGTCACAACCAACAGAACGCGCTTGTTCAGGCCGCGAGTGTAGAGGTCTTCGATGAGCGCCGAAATTGCCTGATCGAGAAAGCCCAACTTGAACTTTGTGTCCTCGAAGATGTGGCAGTTGACCGCGTGCGAGTCCCAGTTGTAGGTGTGGTCCTTCTTCATCTCGCCGCCTGGGGGGGTCGCGTTCTCCATCACCATCGTGACCCACGTCGCGCCGGCTTCCACCAGTCGGCGCGCGAGCAGCGCACGCTGTCCGTAGCGGTGCATTCCGTAGCGGTCGCGGGTCTTCGGTGACTCTTTCGTCAGGTCGAACGCGTGCTTCGCGGTGTCCGTCGTGATGAGGTCGAGTGCGCGATTGCGTGTCGCGGTCATGCCCGCGGCGCGGCCCGCCAGGTCCGGCCCGGCCAGGGGCGTGTCGAACTTGTTGAGCAGCGCGAGCCGGTCCTTCAACTTGGCTTCGGTGCCCGGAAGCACGGACAGGTTCTTCACTTCAAATTTGCTGTCGGCGGGATCGCCGCTGATGAACAGCGGGTGCGACTGCGGCCCTAAATACGCCGAGCCGAAGCTGAACGTGTCGATGTGCTGGCGGCCGCCGTCGGTGCCCGTGATGTAGTTCGGCACCGCGGCCTTTTTGCCCTTCAACACCTCCGCGACCATTGACCCGACCATCGGCGTATCGGTAACGAAGCCGGATGGCTGAAGAGGGTCGCGTCCGGTGAGGAATCGCTTGTGCCCGCCGCCGTGGTCCGCGAACTTGTGCGCCACCGACCGGATGATGGAGAACTTGTCGGTCACGGTCGCGAGCTGCGGCAGGTACTCGCAAATCTGAATGCCGTTGACGTTCGTGCGGATCGGGTTGTACGCGCCGCGGTATTCGGCGGGCGCGTCTGGCTTCATGTCGAATGTATCCTGGTGTGGCGGCCCGCCGGGCAGCCAGACGAAGATCACGGCCGGGTCGTTGGTGGTGTGGTCCGCGGCGCGCGCCTTGTGTGCGCTGAGCGGACCGATCGCGGCAGACGCAAGCCCGATCGAGCCGAAGCGGAGTACGTCGCGGCGATTCGGACCGGCACACGTGTGGGAAGATTCAAACACGCTGACAGACTCCGCGGGGAGTGTTCGGTGGGATATGTAAAAGGTTAGCCGCGGGCGTCGCGAATAGCAACATGCCCGGCGCCCGTTTAGGACGACTGCCAAGTAGTAGGCACGCTCCGTGTGCCGTTGTGGCGATCGCAAATCGCCACGATTTTCAACGGTACCAAGAACGGCACATGCCGTGTGTCTACTACTTTGCAATCGTCCTGGGTAGCTCGAACCGCTTCTTGAACGGGGTGGCTTTGGGCCACGGAACCGACGAGTCGCACCCGTAACAATACCATGAGCCGCAGCCGCCTTCATCCGCTGGAGCCGCGCATGTCCTCCCCCATCATTCTCGCCATCGACCAGGGCACCACCAGTTCGCGTGCCGTCGTGTACGACGCGAAAACCTTCGCGGTCCTCGGCGTCGCTCAACAGGAGATTGAACAGCACTACCCGCAAGACGGCTGGGTGGAACACGAACCGGAAGACATCTGGTACTCAGTGGCGCGGACCGTGCGAGAGGCGCTCGCGAAGTCGGGACGCAATGCGAAAACCGTCGCCGCGATCGGGATCACCAACCAACGCGAAACGGTGGTCGCGTGGGACCGCGCGAGCGGGCGCGCGGTGAACCGCGCGATCGTGTGGCAGGACCGCCGTACCACCGACTTCTGCAGAACGAACGCGGCCGACCAGCCGATGCTCACCGCGAAGACCGGCCTCGTACTCGACCCATACTTCTCCGGCACGAAACTCCGCTGGCTGCTCGAACGAATGCCGTTGCTGAATGTCGTCGCGGAGCGCGGCGAGCTTGCGGTTGGAACCGTCGATTCGTTCCTCATCTGGCGACTCACCGGCGGCGCGGTCCACGCCACCGACGCGACCAACGCGAGCCGCACGTTGCTGTTCAACATCCACACAATGCAGTGGGACGACGAGTTGCTGCGCTACTTCGGCGTGCCGCGGGTCGCGCTGCCGAAAGTAAAGCCGAGTGTTGCGGAGTACGGCGTCACGAAGGGTCTGGATTTCTTGCCGGATGGCGTGCCGATTCGCGGCGTCGCAGGCGATCAGCAAGCGGCGCTGTTCGGGCAAGGCTGCTTCGCGCCCGGCGAGGCGAAATGCACGTATGGCACGGGCGCGTTCTACCTGCTCCACACCGGTGACACCGCGGTGTCATCGAAGCACAAACTGCTCACCACCGTGGCCGCGATGACCGACGCGAAACCGAAGTACGCGATGGAAGGTGCGGTGTTTGTCGCGGGCGCGGCGGTGCAGTGGCTTCGCGACGGACTGCACCTGTTCAAGGCGTCGGAGGACGTGGAACAGCTCGCGAAGGGGTCGAACCCGGCGGAGCCGGTGTTGTTCGTGCCGGGGTTCGTGGGGTTGGGCGCACCGCACTGGGTGCCCGAAGCCAGGGGCGTGATCTTTGGCTTAACGCGCGCGACAACCGCCGCGGATTTGGGCCGTGCGGCGCTGGAGGGCGTCGCGTTCCAGGTCGCGGACCTGATTGACGCGGCAGAAAAGGATCTGGCGAGCGAAGTGCACGCGGCGCTGAAAGTCGATGGCGGTATGGCGCGCAACGACTGGTTCTTGCAGTGCCAGGCCGACTCGCTCGGCCGCCCGGTGGCGCGCGCCGCGCACAGCGAATCGACCGCGCTCGGCGCGGCGTTTCTCGCGGCCGTCGGCGCGGGCCTGGCGAACGAAACTGCTCTGGGGGCGCTGGTTTCCGCAGCGACGCGGTTCGAGCCGAAGTTGCCGGCCGCGGACCGCGAGCGGAAGCTCGTCGCGTGGCGAAAAGCTGTGCGGGCCGTAATCGGGTTCTACTCATCCGGCGGGTGACGGATCGTCGCCATTTTCTACTACCGAGGCGCTCGATGGACACAGAAGGCATCGACATCGCACTGTTCGACATGGACGGCTCGCTTGCCGATTACGATGGCGCGATGGTCCGCGATCTCGAATCGCTGCGCGCACCGGACGAGCCGACGGTCTCGCGTGAAAGCTTGTGGCAGACCGAGACAGGGGAACACGTGCTGGCCCGGATGAAGTTGATCAAGGGGCAGCCGGGCTGGTGGTTGAACCTGGACCCGATCCCGGCGGGGATGACCGTCCTCGCCCTCTGTCAGCAACTCGGCTTCGACGTTCACGTCCTGACTAAAGGGCCGAAGCGGCACTCGCAGGCATGGGACGAAAAGGTCCAGTGGTGCCAGCGCCACATCGGGCCGGACGTGGACATTCACGTCACCAGCGACAAGGGGCTGGTGTACGGCAAACTGCTGTACGACGACTACCCGGACTACATGATCCGTTGGTTGAAACACCGCCCACGCGGTCTCGGGATCATGCCGGTTAGTGCGGCCAACCGGGATTTTGTGCATCCCAACGTCGTGAAGTGGGACGGGACCAACATCGCAGAAGTGGCGCGGGCCGTCGCCGTTGTGAAGAAGCGCAATCCGGGCGAGGCGCTGGCGCTGTGATGAGCAGGCCGGAACCTCTCGCCACCACTCTCGTTAGTTCACGTCCCGTGGAGCGTCGCTAAGATACCACCTGGTGCCGACCAACAATTCCGGAGCCTCGGTCCCATGCTTCCCGCCGATGTGCTCCGTCAGGTGCGCCGGTTACACCTCCGCGCCAGGCGACTCGTGCAGTCGCTGCTCGGCGGCGAGTACCATTCCGCATTCAAAGGTGCCGGGTTGTCGTTCGAGGAAGTGCGCGAGTACCAGCCCGGCGACGACGTCCGCACTATTGACTGGAACGTGACCGCACGCGTCGGGCACCCGTTCATCAAGCGGTTTGTCGAAGAGCGCGAACTCACGATGATTCTTGCCGTGGACGTGTCCGCGAGTCAGGGGTTCGGCACGCGGCAACTCACGAAGCGCGCGGCGGCGGCGGAACTCGCGGCGCTGCTCGCGCTGTGCGCGGTGAGCAACAACGACCGCGTCGGCTTGCTCGCGTTCTCGTCGGAAGTGGAGCGCTACGTTCCGCCGAACAAGGGGCCGCGACACGTTCTCCGGCTCCTACGGGATATCCTCGCGTTCGAGCCGAAAAACCCAGGCACCGATCTCGGCGACGCGCTCGACTACCTCAACAAGGTCCAGCGCCGGCGGGCCATCGTGTTCTTCATGAGTGACTTCATGGGGAGCGGTTTTGAAGCGCCATTCCGGCGGGCGGCGCACAAGCACGACCTGATCGCGGTGCGCACCAGCGACCCGCGTGAGCGGGCGTGGCCGGCAGTGGGCCTGGTGCGGTTGCAGGACGCGGAAACCGGTCGGCAGGTGCTGGTGGACCTGAGCGACCGGCGCGTGCGCGAAGAGTTCGCCGCGCGCGCGAAGGCACGCGACGAGGCGTTCGCCAAACTCGCTCGCGGGTGTCAAGCGGATCTCATCGAAGCCGGAACCGACGGCGACCACTTCGACGCGCTGTTGAACTTCTTCCGCAAACGCGACCGCCGCCGGAGGCACGGATGAGTCGCCCACTCACCGCCCTGTTCCTCTTCCTCCTTCTGCCTGCGATGCTCCACGCGCAGCAGCCGGGCGTCATCGCGTCCGCGAAGGCCGAATCGACTGAGGTGAAACTGTCGGAACCGGTCCGGCTCACGCTCACGATCGAGGGGCCGGCGCCGATGCGCGGGGCCGTTCAGTTGCCGGAACCGTTGCTCACCGCGGACGCAAACGGGAGTTGGCGCATCCGGACCGATGGCGAAGTTGAAGTCACGCCGCTGCCGAACGGACGAGAACAGTGGAAACGGGTGTACCGGCTCGATCCATTCGTGCCGAAGGAACTGCTGGGCAAGCCGCTACGCGTGACGTTCAACCCGGTGACGGTTAACGGGCAACCGGTGACGTGGCCCGCGGTGGACGTAACGGTGAAGCGCAAAGGCGCGGCAGACGCGCCACTGCCGGAACCGCACGCGGTCACAGCGGTAGAAGACCTCCCGCCGCCGTCAAGCACACATTCGCGTGTGTGGTGGCCGGTGCTCGCGGGGGCGTTCGTGTTCGCGTGCGCGTGTGCGGTGCCGTTTGTTGTGGTGTTGCTCCGAAAGCGCCGCGCGAAGCCGGTGCCGCCGGGCGAGTGGGCGCGGGCCACGCTCGCGAAACTGAATGCGAGCGGCGCAAACGGCGCGGTGATCGCGGAACGGGTCGCGGCCATTCTGCGCAGGTTCGTGGAACGCCGGTTCGCCATCCCAGCGACGAAGTTCACCACCACCGAACTTTCAGCGGCAACGACCGAGCAGGGGTGGCCGGTGGAAGAAGCCGAGTCGCTGCGGGCGCTACTCGACGAGTGCGATCTCGCAAAATTCGCTGGGGACTCGCCCGACGACGACCGGTCCCGGCGGCTGATTTCGGCTGCTGGAGACTGGGTAGACAACCTCAGCCGGCCCCACGGGCCAGGCTGACGGCGGCTTCGGCACTTCCTTCCCCTTGATCGACCCGCCCACGACCGGCGTCCACTGTGCCGGCGGCGCCCAACCGCCCGCGAGCGGCGTGAGCCGCGTCCAGATCGTGTCGGTGCCGGCTTCGAGAATCCCGAGACGCCCGTTCGGCAGCGTCACCACGGTGCCGCATGACCCGACTGGTCCGGTTTTGCGGCACCCATCACCTCAAAGTCACCAGATCCGCCACCTTGCGGGTTTACTCTTGTTCTCAAACTGCGTTAGTAATGTTGCAGTTGGAGTTTCGTCTCGCCAGAACCACTTCTGTATTAAAACCCGGGGAACAAGTCGGTACAAATCATTGGACGCTCGTGATAGCTAACAATTGATTTGCACCCCACCCCACCCCACTCAGCCAGGACGATTGCAAAGTCCAGAACAGCGGTTAATGTGTTAACGGGTTGTGAGTTACTCACCTCTGGGATGGATGCCCGATGTCACCTGCCCCGCCCGCCTCGCTGTTGGTGTCATTTCAGCAACTCACCGACCCGCGTCATCGTCGCGGCATTCGTCATCCGTTCCCGGGGCTGCTGGCGATCATTTTCCTTGGGTTGCTCAGTCGCCAACCCGACTTCGCGTCCATCGCGCGGTGGGCCAAACGTCATTGGTCGGTCCTCAAGGAGGCGTTCGGGCTCACGCGTCGGTACGCCCCGCACGCCACCACCTACGGGCGCGTGGCCGCCGACTTCTCGGTCGACGAGTTCCGCACTGCCTTGGCCGGGTGGCTCGCCCGAGTCATGGTCACCGCGCCGGTCGCCGCCGCTGTTGACGGCAAGACCAGCAAGCAGGCCGATGATTCCGACGGGGACGCGATCCACATGCTCAACGTGTTCGCCCACGAGGCCCGCGTGTGCC
>SXID01000015.1 GCA_005772955.1 Planctomycetia bacterium | reverse complement strand
GGGCCAGTCGTGTCAAGTACTTCTGCGACCTGATCGAGCGACACTCTCTTGCCGGACGGCGTGTCGAGAACTGTCTGGCCGATTACAGTGGGCGAGTTCCGCACGCTCTCGTCGTACCACACCACGAGGCTGAAGTACTTTTCCGCGTCGAGTACGGTTGCGACGACGCGGCCCTTGTAGGCGGTTTCGAGTAACCGCGCCACATCGCCGGGCGCGAGGCCGTACCGGGCCGATTCCGCGACCTTCACGCGCAGTCGTACCTGCGAGATTTCCACCTGCGGTTCGACCTGAAGGTCCACCACGCCGGGGACAGTACTCATCGCGTCGTAGATTTCTTGCGCGGAATTCCGCAACTCTTGAAGGTCTGGGCCAAACACCTTCACCGCGACCTGGGCGCGTACCCCGGACATGACGTGATCGAGCCGGTGGCTGATCGGCTGGCCGACGTTCGCATTCACATTTGGTATGCCGCTCACCCGGTCGCGGATGTCGGCGAAGACCTGGTCGTGCGTGCGTCCGGACTTCTCGACGCCATGCCGATGGAGACCGGGGACCGCGCGCAAGACTGCGTACCCAACCCCCAGTTTCGGGCGTTCGTGCGGGGTCAGTCGCACGTCGAGTTCGGACGTGTTCACGCCCTCCGCGTGCTCGTCTTGCTCCGCGCGGCCAGTGCGACGCGACACCGATACCACTTCGGGGATTTGCAGAAGCGATTGTTCGGTAAGAGCCGCGACCCGCCCGCTCTCGGCCAGACTTGTGCCGGGCGGAAGTTGGAGGTTTACCGTGACCGTGCCCTCGTTGAACGGCGGCAGGAACTCGGATCCCATACCGAACAACGCGAACATGGAAACCACCGAAAGCAAGAGCGAAGCCACGAGGATCGGTCGCGGGTGCCGCAGGGTGAACCGCAGCACGCGGGCGTCGAGCCACTTGAGTCCGCGGAGTAGGAGTGGGTCGCGCGTGTGCGCTGTGGGCTTCGCACGCCTCAACAGAAGTGAGGCCAGCACCGGCGTGACAGTGAGTGACACGACGAGCGACGCGAGCAGAGCGACGAGGTACGCGAGGCCAAGCGGCGCGAACATTCGACCTTCCAGCCCCGACAGCGCGAACAGCGGCAACACGACCAGGCACACGATGAGCGTGGCGTAGACGATTGAATTGCGGATCTCACTTGACGCCCGGAAGATCACTCTCAGCGGTGGTTCGGGTGCTGGCTTCAACGCGTTCTCGCGCAACCGGCGGAAGATGTTCTCCACGTCCACGATCGCGTCATCTACCAGTTCGCCGACGGCGACCGCTATACCGCCGAGCGTCATCGTGTTGATGGTGATTCCGAAGTAACTGAACACCAGCACCGTTACGAGGATCGACAGCGGGATTGCGGTCATCGTGATAACGGATGTGCGGATGCTCGCGAGGAACAGGAGGAGGACGACGAACACCCACACGGTTCCGTCGCGGATCGCTTCCACCACGTTGTCGATTGCGGTCTGAATGAAGTCGGCCTGACGGAAGACGCGGCGTTCAACGATCAGGCCGGTCGGGGCGTCGCGCTGAAGTTCCTCTAGCGCCCGATCCAGTTTCGGAGTGAGGTCCAGCGTGTTCGCTCCTGGCTGCTTCTGCACTGTGAGAATGACCGACGGTCCACCCGCGACCGCCCCGCCTTCTTTCACGCGAGTGCTACCGTCGCCGCGGCGCACCGGGCCGGCGAACCGCACGTCCGCGACCTCACGGAGCCGGATCGCCCGCCCATCTCTCCAGACGACCGGTGTTTCTTCGAGCTGCTCCAGGCTGAGCGCCTGCCCGCTGATGCGGATGAGCGACTCACGCGTGCCGCGTTCCATGACTCCACCGCCGGCGAGAACGTAGGCTTTCTCCGCCGCGTCGGTAAGTTGCTGAAGCGTGACCTTCTGCGCCGCGAGCCTCGCGGGGGAAGTGACCACCTGATACTGCTTCAGGTGCCCGCCCATTACTGTGACCTGCGAGACGCCGTCGATCGCGAGCAGACGATTCCGGACGGTGAACTCACCGAACGTTCGCAGTTCCATCCCGCGTTTGAGTTCTTCGTCGGGGGTCTTCGCCGGCTCCGTCGGGCGTAGCCCGATGAGCATTACTTCGCCCATGATGGACGAGATCGGGGCCATCGCCGGGTTCGCGTCTTGCGGCAGCCGGTTGCGCACGAGTTGGAGCCGTTCCGAGACAACCTGCCGGTCCTGATAGACATCGGTGCCCCAGTCGAACTCGACCCACACGACCGATAGCCCGATGCCCGACGCGGACCGGACCCGCTTCACACCAGTCGCCCCGTTGAGCGTGTATTCCAGCGGGCGCGTGACGAGCGATTCAACTTCTTCCGGCGCCAGTCCAGGCGCTTCGGTGAGGATGGTGACCGTTGGGCGGTTCAGGTCGGGGAAGACGTCCACCGGTGTGCGAACGAGTTGATACGCGCCGGCAATGACGACCGCGAGGGCGGCGATCAGCACCAGCGCCCGGTTCTGAAGTGAGAACGCGATTACGCGATCGAGCACGAATCGGTCCTCATTGTGGATTCCTCACGTGGCGTGTGAGGACTACGATTCTGCACTACCGGAGTGAGGCGAACGCGGTCATCAAGTCATTCACGCCGGCCACCGCGATCGGTTCGCCTTCGGTCAAGCCGCGCGTGATGGTCACGAACCGGTCGTCGGCCGGTCCAGTCTCGATGGCGCGCCGGTCGAACGTCCCGTCGTGCATCCGCACGAACACGAATGAGGCGGTGCCATCGGTTGCTATCGCGGAACGCGGCGCCGCGAGCGCTGTGGGACGCCGGCCGAGTACGACCGTCAGCCCGGCGAGTTGGCCGTGCAGCAGCGGTCGTGTCGGGTCGGCATCGAGTTCGACCCAGACGGACTGGGTTCGGTTCTCCATGCCAAAACTTCCGCCGCTTCGTGCGACCAGACCAGCGCCCACAAAGTCAGGATCGGCAACCAACCGGACACGCACGACCTGACCGGGTTTGACTCGGCTCGCGTCGCGTTCGGGCACGAACCCGCGCACTGGGGCGCGGGCGCTCGGGTCGCGAACTTCAACTAGCGATTCGTGCGCGGCAACCGCTTGACCCAACACCTTGTCGAAGTTCACCACGACCCCGGCGAACGGCGCGCGGACCGGCGCGAACGCGATCAGCCGCTTGTCCGCGAGGACTTGATTGATCTGCGCCGGGAGTAAACCTACCGTAAGTAGCTTGCGGCGGAACGTATCCGACTGCGTCTTCAGGGCATTCACCTGACTCTCCAGTTCCCACAACCGCGTGGCCGCGACCCCGGCTCCGGCCGTTCGTAGTCGGCCGAGCGCCTCGGCCGCGACCGCTGCCTCCAGGTGAACCCGAAGCAGCTCCTGCTGCATCGTCAGAAGTTCAGGGCTGAACACTTCCGCCAGCACCTCACCCGCGGCCACGACCCGCCCGCGGTCTGTGCGGATCGTGTGAACAGTGCCCGCGAGTTGAGACGCGGCGAACCCGCGGCGCGCGGGAGGGACATCGACCGCGCCGTCGAGTGTGAGTATCTCATCGAGCGTGACGGTGCGAACCGGTTCGACCCGGAGGCCGATGCTCCGAGCGGCCTCCGTGCCTGGACGTAAGACGTTTGGAGTGAAGAAGGGCGCGAGTTCGTGCCCGCCGCGAGTGACCACGCGATCGCCTGTGAAGACGCCGCCCGCGACGATCTCGGTTCGCCCGCCGGCTGCGCGCCCGACCACGACCGGCACCTTGCGGTATTCGGAAGACGCGACCGCATTCGCCTCCTCGACCAGCACGAACCGCTCCACCCCTTCGCGAAGCACGGCGGTGGTCGGAACTGTCGGGCGGCGCTTGCCGTGCGCTATCGGCGCTAGCGCCGTGCCCATCCCGCCGGTGACCGCCGCAAGTACGGGTGGCACGGGTACTTCGTCCGCCACTACGAGGTGTGCCTGCCCTGACATGCCGGGCCGGTATCGCGGTTCGACCCCGCGAGGGTTGGTGAGTTCCGCCCACACTGAACTAACGTTCGTAGTGGGATCTAGGTATTGGCTCGTTGCTTTCACCATCGTGCGGAAGGTCTCGGCTGGATAAGCAATGAGGTGCAGTTCGACTGCCTGGCCGACCGTGACGCGGCGCAGGTCTTTCTCCAGAACTTCGATTCGCACCCACACGGTCGAGAGTTCGATCACTTCGGCCAACTGTTCCGTTGGTTCGACCACCTTCCCGGTTGTCAGGTCGGCGCGGACGACGGTCCCTGACACAGGTGCGGTGACCGGGAGCGCAAGCCCGGGGAACGCCGTGCCGTGCCGGAGAAGTTCTTCGAGCCGCGAGGCGGGCAAGCCGATCCCTAGCCACTTGCTGCGGGCGAGATCGAGTGCGTTGCGGTTCCGCGCGAGCCGCGATTGTGCATCGATCACCAACTGCCCCGCGACAGCTCCGGCATCGGCCGACTTGGTCAACTCTGCGACCAGTTTCTCGGACAGCGCGATATCGTTGCGGGCAGCGAGAACGTCGAGTTGCAGTGTGTCGATTTCCAGACTCTCGATCTCGGCAATCGTGTCCCCGGCCGCGACCATCTGACCCGGCGTGACGGCCACCCGGACCACGCGCCCGGGCACTCGGGCTGTGGCGAACGCGTGGTTCTGCCACGGGGCGACGAGCGAGGCGTAAGCTGGCACCCGTTCCACCACTGTGGACATTTCGACGAGCGCGGTGTCCACATCGACGCCCGCGCGTGCGTCCGCGGTGAGCAGCAGTGTGCCCTTCGCGGCATCTACCTGCGCGCCGCGAGTGGGCAGCGATGTGTGCCCCTCGTGAGCGAGTAACATACCGACGGCGACCGTGAGCAGGCAAGCGACCGCGAGCAGCGTGGCGCGGCGGTTTGTAGTTCCGCGAGTAGTTCGCACGGCGGTCCTCCGGGTCAGTCCTGGTGGTGGGCGTACTTGCGGGGAATGAAGTCGTTCCAGCGGGCCGACACGTTGTTCCCGTCCACGGTGATTTCAAACGTCACCCGCAGCGGCACGTCCGGGTCGAGCCACGGGACCGTCGCGACAAAGTGCGAACAGCGGCCCGGCCCCTCCCCGGCGGGGCGTTCGTCCGCGGGCGCGGGCCGAAACTCGACCCGCTTGATCCCGCCCTCTCCGGCGCGAATCTGAACCTCTGCAACGAATGATTCGATCTGGATCGCGACCGGAACGCGGGCCGTGTCTGCCATCTCGAAGAACACGTCCAGTTCGTGCCCGGACTTCGACAAGTGCGCGGTCAACAGTATGTGATACGGCTCCGCGTCCGCAATCATCATCTTGTCGCGTTCGTGGGAATGATCTCCATGTTCCTGCTTTGGAGGTGCGGGCGCAGCGGGCGGCGGCAATCCGCACCCCGCAATCACTATCACTGTGCAGACGACGAGGCGATTCATTGCGTACCTGTCCGTGGTTGAGGTTACGGGGTTTTCAGTTTTGCCTTGGCTTTCAGTTCTGCTGCGATGGTGAGGGTTGCGTCTGGCTTGGCTTCGGCCTTGCGAACACAATTATTGCAGCACACGAATACCGGTTGCCCCTTGAGAGTTAGTTTGATCGGTGGCCCCATCGCGCCGAGTCGTACGTCGGTCGCGATAACACACCACTCCTGTGCGTCAACAATCGCCCGGTCTTCCGGGTCGAGTTTGGCCCGCTCCGATGTCGCCTTGTCCGTGGGTGTTCCCATGGCAGGCGGTGATTCAGAGGTCGGGCCGGTTGGCTTGACTGGAGGCGGGTCGCCGCACCCAATGAGGACAAGAGCCAGAACTGCAATGGACGCCGCGCGAACAGGCATGTAGAGGTTCGAGTTCATCGCATTCTCCGTTTGATGTAATGGTGCCGCAGCGTGACCAGAGTCATTTCTTGATGTACTCGGACGGATCCTTGATCTCGTCCGGCTTGTCCTTCGCGTTCTGCACGAACTCGTCGATGCACGGTAGGCAGCAGAACTCGTAGGACTTCCCGCCGACCACCCAGGTGAACTTCGGGTTCGATTTGCTCATCGAGATTGGGCAGATCTTGTCGCCAGCCTTTGTTTTGGCGTTGTGGTCGGACTTGATGCCCTTGAATTTCACGCCCGGTACCGTGTTCCCATTCGCCTGGATGTCGGCGGCCGTGTACTTCCCTCCGGGCGTCAGGTAGAGTTTCCTGGCCTCGTCACTGTCGGCGCCCGTCGGCTTCGGGTCGGCGTCGTGGGCGGCCTTCTCATTCGAGAACGCGATCCGAAACCGTTCTGTTCCGATCTGGATGTTGTTGATGGTGATTTTGATTGTCTTCCTCACGAGGTCGGCCGGTAACTTACCCACGAACAGCGATGTCTTCCCGGCTGAATCACCCTTCTGGGGTTCGGCGACGAACTTCACTTCGGTCGCACCCTCAGTTGACCCGGCGACAGTGACGTGTCCGACCAGTTCCTGAATCTCGACCTCCTGAATACGGGCTTCGTCCTTGCCGAGTGTGTACAACCGCACCACACCATTCCGGGCGAAGACCGCTTCGGCGTGGTAACTATCCTTGCCCAGCGAGATGAGGATGCCGCCGTGGGCGCCTGGTTCATGCCCGTGGTCTTCGGGCCTGTCGGGCGCTTTTGGTTCGGTGGCTGTCTCGACCGGCACCTGGTTATTGTTGCAGCCGACGATGATGACGGTCGCGGCGGTGAAGAGACCGCCGAACAGAACCCATTCACGAAGCATGGCTATCCTCCGACCGGTCAGGGTTCGTGGGGAACTCGCTGACGCGGCATGTGTTTGAAATCGACTGCGTCATACCGCGGGTATTCTGCGGGAGACAAACGAAGATAATGGCCCCAGGTCGCGCCGGGTGCGGACAGTATGCGGACCGGCACGCCACGCCCGTCGTCGGGTGTGGTTGTGCGGCACGAGATCTGTTAGCAGCGGAGGTTGTGGTGCGCGTAGAGAAGTTCGGCCGTGGTCAACCGTGCGCGGTGAGAACCGCGCCGCCGGTCAGAGCCGTCCGGGCACGACATGACGGATTCGCCCGCGGTCGCGGTGACGCATGTCGCGACCGGGTCGAGCGTGAGCAACCGCAAGAAGGTCGAGAGTTCGCCCAGCGTGGATTCGGCATGAAACGTTTGGGGCTTACTCGACGCGTCCTTGCACGGGCACTTTTCGGCGGGTTGGCCGGGCTTCGGCGGAGTGGACTTTTCCGTCTGGTCCGCTTGCGCGGGAACCTGTTTGTGCGAGCAGCACGAGGAACCCGGTCTGATAGGGACGCTGTCGTGCGAATCGCTGGGTAGTGAACGCGCTGACGCCTTACCCGCCGAGCAACAGCAGAGCACTGGCCCCACTGCCATCGCGAAAATCAGCGGGAACAGCAGCGCCCGGTGGAACATCGTCTCTTCTACCCCACTGCGGCACGTGTGTGTGCCGACAACTGGAATATTACCTCCTCGGTTATGAGCAAGTCCATTCCAATCGGACTGATCTGTAGACAGTGTCGCTTTCGCATCGGACGCCTCGACCGAACCCCGAGGAATGCCAACTGGCCCCCGAATGCTCCTCATTCACAGAAGGTTCGGCGCCGGCGTTCTTGAAACTGGCGAAGCCTTTCTTGTTGTGCCCATCACGCCGATTATTCCACCCTCGGCGATTGCGCATGGTGCGCCCGGGTAAACTCTTACGCGTGAGACTTTTGTGGCGGGCCTTCCGTTGCGGAAGTTTAGTCTGCGTGCAGAATTAGTGAAGTTGAGGGAGATGACACGAAGTGGCTGGAAGCCGCACAACGCGAGAGGGTTCTGCGATGCTACGCCGGTCGCTGTTGATTGCCGTTGTCGCCGTTGTTATCGCGTCTCAAGCGGGCTGTCGGTCACCCGGTAATGACCGCCGACCGGGGTGGTTCACGTCCAACACGAGGCACGACGCGCCGTGCCAAACGGTCGGCCGAAACACCGGGTGTTTCGACGCCGTGACTGGCCAACCGGTGCCGTGCCCGCCGGGGTCGTCTTCAACTTTGATACCAGATGGCGCGTACCCTCCAATCGGGCCAATCATCCCGGGCGGCCCGCGACCGGCCGAACTGCACAAGCCTGCGCCGACCGATATGATTCGTCCGCCCGCGATCCCTTACCCAGCACCAGGCGATGCACTGCTCCCACACCCGACTTCGCCTGGTACGCCGGTGAAGATTGGCCCGAACAAGTGAGATCACCCGGAGGGTGACACTGCGCACGCGACCGGTTGTTGGAGAACAGCCGGTCGCGTGTTTTTACGTCCCTTCACGCCTTAGCGCCGTCGGGTCGTCGTGGGCGTGGGGCACTGACCGTTCGCGCACCCGCTTGAAGCTGGGAATGTGTAACCGCCCTGAATCACCACTGTGGGACATTGCCCGTTGGCGCATCCACCGGTGGTCAGGAGCGAGTACCCGGCCGAGGACACCGGGGCACCAACGGTCACAGTCGTCGCCGGGGTGCCGGTCGTGCCCGCGTAGGCCGTGGCGTGCTTCGTCAGGTCTGTAGCGCTGATTGGACCCGGCTGCCGAAGCGCCTGGTGCGTGCCGCCAGCGCTGCTGATCACCAGACCATCGGTCAACTGGAACTGACGGGCCAGTTCCTTCCCGGAGGCGGTGTCCACGTCCACGGTCACGCAGACGAACTTCTCGAGGAGCAGTTTGGCGGTTGCATCCGGCAGAGTCGCATCGCCCATCGCCTTGGCGAACGCATTACCGTGTCCAATCAGCACCGCCATCGGCTTCCCTTCGGCGGACGCCTGCCGCATCGCTTGACTGTAATCGGTTTTGGCCTGGAACTCGGGCTTCGCAGCCGGAACCAGCGAACCGTATAGGGCGAACGCGGCCAGAATCGTCGTGGTCATCTCGTCGGACTCCTTGGTGTAACCACTTGAAGGGCGACCCCGCGCCATACGTGTTGCAGGGAAGTGACATTTATAGACGAAACCGACACGGTGTGGAACCTAATTAACCATAAAAGCAGAATAATTATAATAACTTACCTTTCGAGTAGAACATCACTGGCCAATTCGTGCAAATTATACTGGAAACTATGGGATATTTGGTTTGTCTGCGATGAATAGGTTGATTTCTAGTGTGGTGGTGGTTTTGGTATGGTTCGGTTGGATACGAGTTACGCAGTTGTTAGGGGTGGGATGCCTGGAAATTGGCTTGGCGAGATAGTGCCGGACAGCACCGCGGACGATCCCCCAGTTGGCGACGAACGAACTGATGCCTGTGGTGAACCGATGGTAATCCAGACGCACGAACGCCCGCAGCGATGTCGATGTGATTCCGCTGTGCCCGGCTGTGGCGTGTCTGGAACCGCTACACGCCGGTGAATTGGCTCTGACCGGAGTGGTACTCCGCAATCGACGACGACAACTCGGCGAACACCAACCGCCCGATTTCGGCCAGACCGAGGTCGTTATACGGCACGCGGTCGGGAGTGAGGCGTTCGGCCCCCTCGCCCCGGCGCTTGAGTGCACCCGCGGGGGGTGAACCCGCCGTCCGAGACGTGGGGCAAGGTAGCCGTCGTCGTCGTCGTCGCCGGGCTCACCATACCTTCGTGGCGACGAGCGATCGCTCGTAGGTGGCGAGGTGGTCTTCGATCGTCATGGTTGATTGGTGATGCCGCAACCTACCGGTCGGCGTGGGCGTCTGTGCCACCTACTCACCGGCACTCACACCGTGTTGTTCTCGTCGCGCGGGGCGGCACTGAACTCGAGCGTTACCGAACGGACGCGAAGTGCAGCGCGGTGCGCCGCGTTCTTGGATAGGCTTAACGGACTGGGCGTCTTCTTCGCCACGACTATCGCGACTCCCAGACCGTTGCCGATCGAGAAGTTCGCCCCGCCACCGCGGGAACCGAGGAATCGGTCGAGTTGGAACTTGCCGACCTTGTTGTACTCAGGTCGGAACTCCACCGAGGCCAGTTCATCAACCGCGCGCGGATCTTTCGCCGCGTCACGGAACCGGAACAGAACCAGACGGCAGGAGAAGTTCGCGACGAAGACCTTCTCGAACTCATCCGCCGAACTCGCCTCGCCATCTGCCTCGGCCGTGAACGTGTACTGCCCACCGCGAGCGTTGCGGATCTCCTGTGCCAACACGCCGCGGGTTCCGGCCTCGACCACCGCGCCTGACTTCGCGTCACCAAGCCCATACCCCGCCACCACACCGCCCGATTCCTTGCGGATCGCGAAGCCAGCGGTCTTCTCGTTCCAGATGGGTTCGGCCCGCCACCCCTTCGTGCGCGACGGCGGAGCGGGCGGAACCAGAGGGAGCTTCGAGTCGAACCCGGTATCGAGGATCAGACTGGAATCGTAGGGCGGCACGAAGGCCACCTTTCCACCGGGCGCGCATCGCCCGGTGGTTGCAGGCCCGCTGCCGAGAGCCGCGATGATCGGCTCGCCCTTCGTGATCGGGTGCGGTCGGTTGGCCTTGTCGCGGAACATGCCGTTGGGGTCGATGCCGAGCAGGTGGAAGATCGTTGCGGTAAGGTCGCCGCCCCGGATTGGGTCCGAAGCCGGGTACGCGCCGTTCTTGTCGCTCGCCCCGATCACCTGCCCGCCGCGAATCCCGGCACCGGCGAGCGCCATGCTGAAGACGTGCCCCCAGTGGTCGCGCCCGCCCTGCGTGTTGATCTTTGGCGTGCGCCCGAACTCCCCGACCACCACCACGAGCGTTTCCGCCAGCAGCCCACGGTCCGCGAGATCGGTCATCAGCGCGTCGAACGTCACGTCGAACATCGGGCACAGCGAATCCTGGAGCCGGTCGGCGTTCTGTGCGTGCGTGTCCCAGAGCGGGTTGTCCACCGCCGAGTCGCCCGGGTCCCGCGCCCAGTTGACGTGAACGAGTCGCACCCCGGCTTCGATGAGCCGGCGCGCCAGCAAGCACGACTGGCCCCACGTGTACCGGCCGTAGCGGTCGCGGGTCTTGTCGGTCTCTCGGCCGAGGTCGAACGCGACGCGAGCTTTCCCCGAAGTGACGAGGTCGAGCGCGTGGTGCGAGAGCCGGTCCCAGGCTTCGACCGCTTCGCTTTGCCCTGCCTTCTCGAAGGAACGATCTAGTCGGCCGAGCAACTCGCGGCGCCCGTCCACGCGAACTCTGGTCATGTCGCCGCTCAGTCCCAGTCCCTCGATGTGGTAGTCGGGGGCCACCGGGTCGCCGACGAATCGCGTCGGCTCCCACTGCTTGCCGAGGAACCCGGCCGTCTGCCCGGCCGGGGTGACGTTGTCGTTCAGGCGCATCACGTCCGGGATCCACACCGACGTGAGCGCGGGGAGCCTCTCGCTCGGCCTCAGCATCTTCACGACGGAGCCGAAGTAGGGCCAGTCGCTCGGCTTGATCTGACGCGCGCTGCCGGGGCCATAGGGGTAGCCGGTGAGCAGCCAGTACCCGCTCACGTCGTGGTTATCGTCGCGGGTGGAGAGTGAGCGGACGACGGCGAGTTTGTCCGCGTGACCGGCGGTTCGCGGCAGGAGTTCGCAGAACCGGATGCCGGGGACGTTTGTCGCGATCGGCTTGAACAGCCCTCGAATATCGACCGGCGCGTCCGGCTTCGGGTCAAACGTCTCGTGCTGCGGCGGCCCGCCCTGCAACCACAGGAAGATGCAGTTCTTCGCGCGACCGAACGTCGAGCCGAGGCTGTTCGCGAGCGTCGGCGTCGCGCCTGGCGCGTGGCCGCTCGCACCCAATAGGGCCGGAAGCGATAGCCCGATCGCGCTCAACCCGCCGACGCGCAGCCACTCCCGCCGCGAAACGCAGCCAGCGAGCGGGACAGTCGTGTCGGTGTGGACCATCGCTCCGTCTCGTGGGCCGTGATTCAGAACAGTTCGGTGAGCGCGCGGCCGTCTTCCATCAGGTGGAAGGGTCGACCCTCGCGATCGACCGCGTGCAGGTCGTCGATGCCCATCGCGTGGAACACGGTGCGCGCGATGTGTTCCGGCGCGACGGGGTTCTGGTCGGGGTACTCGGCCCGCTTGTCGGTCGTGCCGTATGCCTGCCCGCCCTTGATGCCGCCGCCAGCGAGCAGCACCGACTGGCACGCGGGCCAGTGGTCGCGGCCAGCACCGCCTTGCCCGCCGGATCGCGGGTCACCGATCTTCGGCTTGCGGCCCATCTCGCTCGACACCAGAACGAGCGTGCTTTCGAGAAGCCCGCGCTGGTGCAGGTCGTCGAGCAGCGCCGCGAACGGCCTGTCGAACTCTGGCAGTAATCGGTCCTTCAGGCAGTTGAAATTGTTCCCGTGTGTGTCCCACCCGCCGCCGCTCTTGCACAGCGTGTCGAGTTCCCTGTCGCCTTTCCAGAACACCGTGACGAACGGCACGCCGGCCTCGACTAGTCGCCGGGCCATTAGCATCGACGTGGAATTGATGCCCTTGCCGTATCGCTCACGGACCTTCTCCGGTTCCGCACCCAGGTCGAACGCGGCCTTCGTCTGGCGCGACGAGAGCAGTGTGAACGCTTTCCGCTGGTAGATGCTGTAGTCGCGGTTGGCTGGAGAGTCTTCGGCGACGCGGTGCGCCGCGTCGAGAGCGTGCAACAGCCCGCGACGGTCGAGTACGCGCTCGGCCGGAAGGTCGCCGCTCAGCGATAGCGCCGGCACGGCGAAATCCAGCGGGCGCTCGCGTGTGCCGTCCACGAACACCGGGTCGTACTCGATGCCCAACCGGGCCGCGAACTGTCCCGGCCGCGTATACTCCGGTGCGCCTTCCTTGTGCGGAAGCGTGATCGCGGAGGGCAGGTGCGGGTGCGGCGGGCGTTTCAACGCGACGACCGACGCCATCGACGGCCAATCGGTCGGGTACGGCGTGCGGGCATTCAGTAACTGATGGAACGTGCGATCTGGGGCGTGGCCGGTGAGGTTGTAGTAGTACCCCGCGTGGTGGTCGCCGGTGCCGCGCCGGTGGTCACCCAGTGACCGAACAACGGCCAGGTGGTGCGCCTGTTTCGCGAGGTGCGGCAGGTGTTCACATAGTCGGATGCCAGGAGCGGAAGTCGCGACCGGCTTGAAGCTCCCGCGATACTCTTCCGGCGCGTCGGGCTTCATGTCCCAGGTGTCGATGTGGGATGCCCCGCCGCTCAACCAGATCATGATCGTGGACTTCGCCACTGTACGCAGCTCGGTCGATACCGGTGCCGCCGCGACCCGGCTCGCGAGGTCCAGCCCGAAGTAGCTCATCCCGCCCGCGACGAGGAACGACCGGCGCGTGAGTGTGTGATGAAGGGGCATGTCGGGGAGCCTGATGGTCGCGGATACCGCAGCGCCGTCGGGGTGGGATCGGCTTTGAGAAGGTGTTTTGACTTTCCCATGTGCCAGGGCTACCGTCAAGCAGCAATTCGGGCCGGTTAGCGGTGAATTGCAATCGGGCCGGAATTCACTCCCACGCGTCGGCGGCCTGGGGTAAAGTAATCGTGACTGCTCAATAACCCCGCCTGAATATCGACGTTCGGATCTCCCCTGCCCACAGAGTACGGCGTCGCATTCCACAATTGCCGAACTTTTACGGATGCCGAGACCTTCCTCCATGCTCGCGCCTCGACTACTGGGAGCAGCATTCGTGCTGGCCGCCCTGCTCGTGGGCAGCAGCCCGACGCCGGTTCGCTCGGACGAAGCGACTCCTTACGCGCGCGTTGCGCCGATCCTCCAAAAACACTGCATCGGCTGCCACGGACCTGCCAAGTCAAAGGGGGACTTGCGCCTCGACAAGCTCGACCCCGATCTGATCAAGGGTAAGGATGGGGACCACTGGCGGGAAGTTCTCGACAGGCTGAACGTCGGAGACATGCCGCCCGCCAAGGAACCGGCGATGAAGAAGGAGGACCGCGAACTCCTGACCAACTGGCTTGTGCAAGAGCGGCGCAAGGCCGCGCTGGCGAAGAACCCACCCACCCACTTCCGCCGACTGACCAGGCGCGAATACGAGCGGACGCTGCAAGACCTCCTCGGCCTACCAATCGAGTTCGGTAATCGGCTCCCGGAGGACGGCAAGTCGAAGAACGGCTTCCGTAACGACGGCGACGCCCTGCGGATGTCGCCTCTTCAGTACGAGACGTACCTCCAGCTCGCGGACGAGGCGCTCGACGCGGCCATCGTGACGGGCCCGGCGCCGGCGGTCCACCGCTTCCGGCTCAGCGGCTTCGAGAAACCCGAGAAGTTTGAAATCACGACGGTCCCGAAGCCGGCGAACCGGCCCGGCGAGACGTTCGAGTACGCCATGCCCAAGGGCAAGGCGTTCCGCATCTTCAACTCCTCGCCACCGCAGAACAACAAGATGGCGTGGGACGGCACGCTGCCGCCGTCGGCGATCCGAAGGCACGGCGAGGCGGCGACCCAGCTCCCGGAGTTCCGCATCGCGGTCGGATTCCAGTACGCGTACCGCAAGGGCGAGACGCGCATTCGGGTCCGCGCCGCCCGCGTCGAACCGCCTGACGGCGCGGACGCGACCCGCGTGCCCATCGTTACGGTTGGGTTTGGATCGACGAACTTCCACGGCGTCGAACTGATCACCATTGGCGAACCGCAGACCGTCGATCACAAGGACTACCGGACCTACGAGTTTATGGTCCGGATGGAAAACGTCTCGACGCCGAACCTGGGTCCACTCAACGACAAGAACGCCGCGATTTTGTCCGTGTGGAACTCGGCGAAGGTGGTCAAGGGCGAGACCGCGCCGCCGCGGCTGAAGGTCGAGTGGGTCGAGTTCGAGAATCCCTACTTTGAAACGTGGCCGCCCACGACGCACACCAGCGTCCTTTTCCCGAACAAGGATCTCCAAGAACCGGCCTACGCGCGCGAAGTCATCGAACGCTTTGCCACTCGCGCCTACCGCGGCCCGGTCACCGCGGCCGAACTCAACCGTCTCATGAAACATTGGGAGGCCGCCCGCAAAGACTCGGACACACTGGAAGGTAGCCTGAAGGAAACGTTGGCCGTCGTGCTCTGTTCGCCGCGATTCCTCGCGCTTCCCACAAACTCGGCGAACACGAAGGAAAAACTCACCGACCACGAACTCGCGTCGCGTCTCTCGTACTTCCTCTGGAGTACCATGCCCGACAAGGCGCTGGCTCAACTGGCCGACGAAGGGAAGTTGCGTGACCCCGCCGTGCGGTCGGCGCAAATCCGCCGCATGATCAAGGACGCGAAGGCGGGGCAGTTCGTCGAGCAGTTCCCCGATCAGTGGCTCGAACTCGACCGACTTCAACGTGTCGTCGTTAACAAGGAACGCTATCCCGGCATCGACGAACCGCTCCTTGCCGCCATGCGGTTGGAGACGATTCACTTTTTCGGTGAGGTTCTCCGTGAGGACATGAGTATCTTCCAGTTCCTCGCGTCCGACTTCACTTGTGTCAACGACCGGCTCGCGGCACACTATGGTATTGCGGGTGTGGAGGGGACGAAGTTCCGCAAGGTGAAGCTTGACAAGGAGCACCACCGCGGCGGCGTCCTCACCCACGCGAGTGTTCTTACGGGTAACTCGGACGGGATCGACGGCCACCCAATCAAGCGCGGCATGTGGCTCCTCAAGAATCTCCTCGACGAGACGCCCCCGCCCCCGCCGCCAAACGTTCCCGAACTGAACCGGGACAGCCCGAAGCTGAAGAACTTGACGATTCCGCAGGCGCTGGCCGCGCACCGCGACAACACCGCGTGCGTTGGGTGCCACCGCAAGATCGACCCGTGGGGGCTGGCATTCGAGGAGTACGACGCGGTCGGAAACTGGCAGCGCGCCGGCATCGGTGCCGAACTGCGGAAGAAGCGGACAAGCAACCCCATCGACGCGATGGTGGAACTGCCGAGCGGGGCGAAGGTCGATGGTCTGAGCGGACTGCGCGACGAACTGGTTCGCGCGCGCGCCGACGACTTCCGCCGGGCGATGCTGCGGAAAGTAATGGCTTACGCGCTGGGCCGCTCGTTGACGCTTCGCGACACGGACGCGGCCGACGCGCTCGTGCCTGCGCTCCGCGAACGCGGCGACAAACTTATTGCGCTCGTGGAACTGATTGCCGGAAGCGAACCGTTTCAATCGAAGTAGGGTGGGACAAGGCTTTGCGCAGGCCCACCACGGCGATACTGATTGCCGGAAGCGACCGTTTCAATCGAAGTAGGGTGGGACAAGGCTTTGCGCAGGCCCACCACGGCGATACCAGACACGAATGAACGCGTAACTTTAGCTCAGCGCTGGTGGGCCTGCGCAACGCCTTGTCCCACCCTACAAAATCCGAAGCGAACCGTTTCAATCAAAGTAAGAGGCTCCCGCCATGCCCCAACCTTCCTGGCTGCTCGACCGGCGAACCGTTCTCCGCGGCGCCGGCATTGCGCTCGCGCTGCCGTGGCTCGAATCCATGGCGCACGCGGCACCTGCCGCCACCAAGACGCCCAAGCGGTTCTGCGCTTTTTTCTTCGGCAACGGCGTGAACCTGCCGTCGCCCAAGCACGCCGACCACCAGGACTGGCACTGGTTCCCGCACGCCGACGGGGCCGACTACAAGTTGACCAAGTCGCTTGAGATGCTCGCGCCGCACCGCGCCGACATGACCATCCTCGGCGGTCTGTCGCACGCCACCAGCCGCCAACTCGTCGGGCACAACACCGTTGACGTCTGGCTCACCGGCGCCGACATCCGCGAGAATCTGAACAACTCCGCCTCGATCGACCAGGTGATCGCGAGGCACCAGGGCGACAAGACCCGCGTTCCTTCGCTGGTGCTATCGAGCCACGGTGGCGTCGGGACGAAGAGCCGGAGTACGACCATCGCATTCGACACACAGGGCCGTGCGATCCCGGCTGAGTCGAACCCGCGTCGGGTCTTCGAGCGTCTCTTCGAGCAGCCCAGCGACGGCGACCTCGCCGCGCGCAAGAAGGCGCTGACCGCGGGGAAGCGCCGCGTCGATTTCCTTCTCGAAGACGCCAAGAGCCTGCGGACCAAACTCGGCACACCGGACCAGCAGCGGCTCGACGAGTTCTTGCAATCGCTTGACGAGGTCGAAGGACGCGTCGTGCGGGCACAGGACTGGCTTGGGAAGGCGCTCCCTCAGGTCGATCGCGGCAAAATCAATCTCGATGTGTCGCCCAAAGGACCGACCGACTACATCCGCACGATGTACGATCTAATTGCGCTGGCGTTCGAGACCGACACGACGCGCTCCGCCGCGTATCAGGTCACGGCCGAGGATGGGGTGGGCATCTGCGACAAGTTCCCCACGATACTCGATTTCGGCCGCAAGGTCGGGCACCACGGGCTGAGCCATGACGACAAAGACCCGACGCACGGCTGGGGCAAGTACGACCGCTACCTCGCCGAGCAGTTCGCCTATTTCCTCGCCCGCCTCGCCAAGGTTCGCGAAGGGGAGGGTCGGTTGCTGGACAACACGGTAGCCCTCTTCGGCAGCGGCACGAGCACAACCCACAACGCCCGCAACTACCCGCTCGTGCTCGCGGGCGGCAAGAACCTTGGCCTGAAGCACGGCCGGTTCATCAAGCAGAAAGCCGAGCGGCCACTCGGCGACCTGTTCCTGACGTTGCTTCACCGCTTTGACGTCCCGGCGAAAACATTCGCGGACAACACCGGGGAGTTCCGAGAAATACTCGCGTCTTGATGTGGCTGGACGGACCGCCCGGGACTCGGACCATTCCAATCGAATGGACCGGGCACTCGGCACCGTTCACGCGAGGCGATCCGCTTTCCGCAGCGCGGGGAACAGCCACGCCCACAATCCCGTCACGAACAGTGAGCCAGCACCCCCGAACGCGACCGCACTGACCGGCCCGAGGAACCGGGCCACGACCCCGCTCTCGAACTCCCCCAACTCGTTCGACGCCCCGATGAACAGCGTCGAAACCGCCGACACACGCCCGCGCATCCGGTCAGGCGTGGCGATCTGCACCAGACTCTGACGCGTGAACACCGACACCATGTCGGCACCGCCTAACACGGCCAGTGCAAAGACCGATAGCGCGAATGTCTGCGACAACGCGAACACCAGGGTCATCACGCCAAACAGTGCGACTGCCAACAGCATCTTCACCCCGACCCGAGTGCGGATCGGGAACACCGCCAGCCACCCGGCCACAAGCAGCGCCCCGACGGCCGGTGATGCACGCAAGATGCCGAACCCCTCCGGGCCGACGTATAACACGTCGCGGGCAAACACCGGAAGCAGGCCAGTGGCGCCGCCCAACAGCACTGCGAACAGGTCCAGCGAGATCGCGCCCAGTACCAGCTTGTTTCCCCACACGTACCCGAGCCCTTCCCGGATCTGCGCGACCCGCGAGCGCCCGTGCTCGAACGGCGGTCTCGCGTTCGCACGGATCAAGAGTGAACAGAGGGCGGAGGTCGCGTACAGCCCCGCACACACACAATACCCCAGTGCCGGGGAGATCGCGCACAGCAACCCGCCCAGAGCCGGCCCGAGGATGCTGCCCAACTGGGCGACCAGAGAGTTGGTCGCGATCGCGCGGGGCAACAGGTGCGGTGGCACGAGCATCGGGCCGAGCGCGCTGGCCGTCGGGTGCAGGAACGCCCGCGCCCCGCCGAACAGCGCGGACAACGCGAAGATCGGCCACAGCCCGCTCCCAAATTCAGAGTGTAGCGCCAGCCCCACAGAGGTGATCAGTTGAGCCAGGTAGCAGAGGGTCAGTATGAGCCGGCGGTTGTACCGGTCAGCCGTCTCGCCGGCCACGAGCGTCAGCGCGAACAGCGGCAGGAACTGGGCCAGCCCGATCATGCCCACCACGAACGCGGCCTCCGCGACGGACATGGTTCTTCGCGCGATCTCGTACACCTCCCACGCGATGGTGACCGCCTGGGTGCCGGTGGCCAGCGTGCCGAAGAACCGGCCGGTCAAGAACAGGACGTAGGGCCGGCGCCCGAGGAGCGAGCCGGTGGTCGGCGGTGGCGGAGCAGCGGACATCCCTGTTTCATACCGCCAGAGTTGCGGACATCAAAGAGCGCAAGGTTACCCTCCCAGTTCGACGCAGACGATCGAACTACTCCCGCGAAGGTACACACGCGTGCCCACGAGCGCCGGGTGCGCGTACACGCCCTTCTCGTCCTTGCCGAACACCGCTAACCGGCCGAGTTCGGTGTACTCCTTCGCGGTCGCGTCCAGCAGGATCAGTTCGCCAGATCGCGGGACCACCAGCACACGCGTATCGGTGGCGACCGCCGCGCAGTACCCGCCGAACGCGGTGGTGCTCTCGTCGTAGAGTTCCTTCAGCCCGTCCTTGAGGCTCAAGCAGTACAGCCGGTTCCACACACCGAACACGCGATCACCCGCGACAACGGGCGTGTGCGTGTCCGGCGCGAGCCGCTTGTGCGTCGCCGTCGGTTTGGGTTCGATGGTGCCGTCCGCTTTGAACGCGAACAGTCGAGTGCCGTTGTTCTCGGTCGTCACAAGCAACTTGTCACCGACGACGGTGGGGGTCGGCACGTTGAAGTCACCTTTGCGTTCCGGTGTGAGCGTCCAGAGTCGCTTGCCGGTTTTCGCTTCCCAGCCGCCGAGCGTTTCGGTGTCGTAACCGATGATCTGGAGCGTACCGCCGAACTTCGCGGCGATGAACGAGCCGTACCCCGCCGGCTTGCCGGGTGTTTTCCAAACCGGCTTCCCGGTCTTGGGATCGAGCGCCACCAGTGCCGCGTCCTTCCCTCCGGGCGCGACGATGAGTTTGCCGTCGGCAATGAGGGGCGAGTCGCACACGCCCCACTTGCGCTCGTCCTTCGCGTCGAACTCGTCGCGCAGGTTGAGCGACCACACCGCCTTGCCGGTCTTCAACTCGGCGCACACGAGATCGCCGAACGCGCCTTGTATATAGGCGTTGCCCTCGTGAAGCAGCGGCGTGGCGCGCGGTGAATTGCCGTAGTCAAGGTTGCCGAGGGCGGGCGTGCGGTGCGACCAGATTTCCTTACCGTCCGCAGACTTCAGGCAGCGGAATACGTCCACGGTGTCGTTGAGTTCGCGGTCGGAGACGAGTACGTATTCGGAAGTGGCGGCGACGCCACCTAATCCGGGGGCGGTGAGAGTGGCTTCCCAGACGGGATCGGACTTGGCGGGAAGTTGGTCGGGCAGCCACGCGAGCCGGCCGTCGCGGCTCACGCCGCGCCACTGCGTGTAGTCGGGGTTACCGGTTACTTTTTTTTAACTGGCTCGACGAACCCGGCCTTCGTCTCGATCGCGGTGCAGAGATCCTTGTTCTTCCCAATCTCCAACAGCGCGGCCTTCACCGCGTCGCGTTCAGCGGGCTTCAAACTGCCGGTGGCGAACGCTGCGATGAACGGCACCGGGTCCGTCTCGGCGATCACCCGCAGTTCGCCCTTCTTGATGGTGCCACACCCTTCGAGCAGCGGATGCGCGTACGACGAGATCACGGCCGCGACCTTCTTGCCGGCCTTCGCCTCTTCGACCACCTTCGTCGCACCCTCGGAACAGGTGGCGCACGTGTCGAGCTTCGCGGGCACGTCCAGACCGAACTCTTTGAGGATCCGCACCGCCGCGGCGCTCTTTTCCTCGGCGGCGGCGCTGCCGAAGTAGATGGTGTGTTCCTTCAGATCGACCGGCGTGACGGCCTTATCCGCGGCGGCAACACAGACGAGTCCGGTCTGCGTGGTCTTCCCGTCCTTGCCGGTCAGTGCCGCGAGGTACGTGACTTCCACCTTGTTGGCCGGCGCGGTCGCTCGCATGACCGAGTCTTTGCCGATGAGAAGGTGCGCTTTGCCTTCGGACTTCTTCAGCGCGCCCGCGAGGCTCTCGCTGTAGACGACGGCGACCGCGCGGCCGCTCTTCCCCTCAAGGTACTTGCCGAACTTGTCGTAGTCGCGCTGCCCGTACCCACCCACGCACGGGCACGACAGTTCCTTGGACAGCGGGTCCGTCACAAGTACGACAAGCGCGTTCTCGGGAATCACAACTGCCTTGTCGGCGGGTTTATCTTTAGGCTTCTCGTCGGCGAGGACGGGAAACGCGGCCAGCGAAAGCGCGGCCGCGGCGAGCGCCTCGCGGCGGTTCAGGTTGTCGGACATGGTATCCTCAGGTAGTTCGCTTATGGACCACCGCCGCACAGGGCTTCCGCCCTGTGCTACGCCCGACGGCCCCTCCGGGGCGAAGACAGAAGACTCAACAGCCTCTTTCTCTTCGCCCCGGAGGGGCCGTCGGGCGTAGCACACGGAAGCCCTGTGCGGCGGGCGCGGCATCGACCTTACTTCCCCTTCTTTTCCAGGATGTGGAACTTGGAGCCGGGCAGGTCGCAGAAGAAGATCTTCTTCGCGTCGGCGGACACGGCGACCGCGACGTTCTTGCAGCCGCCGGTGAGCTTCACCACGCCGGCCGTTTCGATGAACTCGCCGCTCGGCCCGAACCGCTTAATGATGCCTTCGCTTTCGGCGGTGTAGATGTCGCCCACGCCCACGGCGCGGATGTTCATCGGGTTGCAGCACCCGCCGAAGCACTTCGGGTCGGTGTCCAGCCCGCGTGAGCCGAACGAGCCGATCTTCTTGCCGTCGCGGTCATATCGCGTGAACTGGTGCTTCGTGTTCTCGGCCACGAGAACGTCTGGGCCGTGGCACTGGATGTCCATCTGCCCACAGCACCCGCCGATCTCGCCGAGTACCTGCTTCGGCTCCTTCAGTTCCTTCGTGAACCGCCACACCGCGTACCCGTAGCCGACATCGCCGCACGCGACGAACACGTCCTTCTCGGACACGGCCATCCCGTTGGCGATCCGCATCCGCCCGGTCATCGCCTCGATCACCTGCTCCACGGTCCGGCTCTTGTAGTCGGTCTCGATCTTCTCGTACTGCTTGATGATGTTCTTGAACTGCTCGATCTGCTTCTCTTCGGTCTTCGAGCGGTCTTCCGGCTTCTTGTCCTCGATCTTCTTCAACTGCTCGGTCATCTGCTTACGGGCGTTCCCGTAGATCTGAACCATCTGTTCCTTTTCCTTCTTCAACTGCAGTTCGGCCTTCGCTTTCAGCCCCGCGGTATCCTTGAGAATGGCCGCGAGGTGCGGCAGTTCGGTCGTCTCGCCGACCTGCTTGCCGTCGGCGTCGAATCTGGCGATCTTGCTGTCGCCGGCGACGTAGATCGAACCGTCTGGCCCGCAGTTCACGGCGGTCGCGTGGAACGGCACCTTCCAGCTCTTGACCGGCTTGCCGTCGGCGTCGAACACGTGAACCTCGGCGGTCTGTCCCTTCGTCGGCGCACCGAACGGTTTCGGCGGTGCGACCAACCCGATCACCCGGCCCTTCGCGTCGAGACTGATGGTCTGGAGACGCAACCCGTTCTCGCCCTTCACGTCGATGGACGCGACGACCTTGTGCGTGGAGTCGAACTTCTCGGCCGGGTTCGGCGGCAGAACTGGTTGGACCGGCACCGCGGGGCGCACCACCGGCTTCTCGTCGGCGGCGTTGGCGGCAAACAGTCCGGCGCCGAACACAAGCGCGGCGGCGCTCAAGCGGAACAATTTCATACCGAAACCCCGGGATAGAACGGATGGAATCCTTAGTGAAGAGATGACGAATAAGATACACAAAGCTAACTGACCAAGCAATAGAGCGAGCGCGAGTGCCGGTGCAGCCAAAATCGGTTTGCACTGCGTGTGCGGTCCTCGTCAGGATAAACTCAAACTCGCCGTCGTTGCCGTGGAAAGGATGATCATGTTCCGAGCTGAGTTGGGCTTGTTGGTCCTCGTGTGCCTCTTCGCTCTCGCCCCTGGTGTGGACGCTCAGAAGGAACCATCCAAACCCAAAGTCGACAACGGTGTCGCAACGGCTCTGTGGTTCTCGCACCAGTACGCATCGCCCGACGCCTTGACTCCCGGTAAGGACCGGCAGCTCAAGATCAAGCTTATCACGGCTCTCGGCAAGTCGCCTGAGTTGTCCTGGGAGACCGCCAGCGATTGCTTCGACAAGGCCACGTTCCAGAAACTCGCCGTTAATGGGAACACTATCACGGTGGAAAAGATGGAACGCCTCCTTAAGGAGAAGACGCCGCAGTCGCGGAAAGACATGAACGCGAAGACCCGGTTGCACGCGGACCTGTTGACCACGCAGTTCGACACGATCGAGGAGGCTCACCGGAAGCATGCCGAGGAACTGGTGGTGTGGATCGTCAAGAACTACAAGGCCGGCAAACCCCCAGGGGTCATCGTCATCTGTACGCGCAACACGCGGCGCAGCATGTTGGGCGCGACGATGGGCAACGTCGCGGCGGCGTACTACGGGTTGCCCGACCTGAAGTTCTACAGCGGCGGAACGAACCCCGAAGCATTCAACCCGCGAACGATCGCGACCCTGCAGGAGATCGGTGTCGAGATCGAGCCGACGGGCAAGGACGCGCCGCGCGGGAAAGAGGGCACCGCGAACCCAATCTACAGCGTGAAGTGGGGCAAGGGTTTGGAGACTCTGGAGTTCTCGAAGAAGTACGCCGACGCCGCGAACCCGAAGGACGGCTTCGCGGCGGTTCTGGTGTGCAGCGAGGCCGATACGAACTGTCCGATGGTCGCGGGTGCCGCGGCCCGCATCCCGGTGCCGTACCTCGATCCGAAGGCGTTCGACGATGCGCCGTTCGAGGCTGCGAAGTACGCCGAACGCCGCGACGACGAAGGCCGCTTCATGCTCAGCGTGCTGATGCAGACCCGCCGCCGGTTGGAGCTGGACGGGAAGTTGAAGTGAGAACCCCTCCCCACCCCCTCCCCTAAGACGGGAGGGGCTACTTGCTGAAGCCCCTCCCTTCTTAGGGGAGGGGTTGGGGAAGGGTTATTCCGACGATTCACACCAGGCGACTCACCACATACGCGAGCGCCGCAAGCGCGGCCCCGCACGGTGCGGTGCTCACCCACGCCAGGAATATTTCGCCCCCTTTCCGCCACTTGGCGCGGCCCGCCGCCGCGCCCATGCCCGCCAGCGACCCCACACTGACATGAGTCGTACTAACCGGTACCGCGTGCATGCTCGCCGTGGCGACCAACACAGACGTGACGAGGCACGCGGCGAACCCCTGCCCGGCACTCATTCCGGTCACCTTCTTGCCGAGCGTCTCGGCCACGTTCTTTATGTCGAGGCAACCGCCGAGCGCGATAGTCGCGGCCACGATCAGGAACGCCCCGTGTACTTCCAGTCCCGGCACCACGAGCATTGGAGCCGCGATCTTCGGTGTGTCATTCAACCCGCGGGCGAAGCTCGCCGCGCCGGCGCTCAGGAAGTGGAGTGCGTCGAGCATTGGAGTCCGGTGGTCGGGAGCCAGCCGAACACGCCGCAGGACAATGTAAACGAGTGCGCCGAGAACGGCCGCGGTGAGCGGGCTTACGAGGAGGGGGTAGAAGAACGCTGTGCCGAGCGCCGAGAAGTGAACCTCACCGGACCCGGCCAGACCCGCACCGGCAAGCGCGCCGACGAGTGCGTGCGTGGTTGAGACGGGGAAGCCGAATCGCGTGGCCAGAAAACTGGTGAGCGCGGCGCCGACCGCGACCGCGCACAGGAAATCGGGAGTGATCGCCAGCGCATCCGGGACAATGCCCTTGCCGCCGAACGCCGCTAACAATCCAGTCGCCAGGAACACAGCGGCCACCGAACCGGCGAACGTTGTGACGGTTCCCCAGATCGCAGCCGTGCGTAGGGTCGTGGTGCCGCTGCCGTAGAGCGAGGCGACGCCCTTGAAGTTGGCGTTGGCGCCGTTCGTGTACGCGACGCAACAGACGGCGATGACCAGCGCGGTGAGAGTCATGCACCCGATCTACTTCTTGGGTTCGCCCTTCTCCGCGGGGAGGTCTTTCAACGAGACGTACTCTTTCCACGAGCCTTCGTAGAGCCGCACATTCGGGTACTTCGCGACGTGCTTGAGGTAGAACCGCAGCAGGCTGCCCTCGCGCGACGTACCGCAGTACACCAGAATCTCCTTGTCCGCCTTCAAGCCCGCGGCCTCCAGTTCGGCTTTCACTTTCTCGAACGCGATGAACTTGTGGGTGTTGTCCTTCTCCATCAGCCGCGCCCAGTGGAAGCTGATTGCGCCGGGGATGTGACCCTTGCGGAGCCAGACGTCGTCGTCGCCGACGTATTCGTTGTGCGGGCGCGCGTCCACGAGAACCGCGCCGGCCTTGCGCTTCACGACGTCGTCGGTGGTGATCGCGATTTCGGGTTTGCCCTTTTCGGGCAGCGCGCCCTGCTTGTTCCCGTAGTATTCCTGCGTGACCGGGAGCTTTTGCTTGGTCCACTCCGGCAGCCCGCCGTCCACGATTCGGATGTTCTCGACGCCGTACTTTTCGAGCACGTAGGCCACCATCGTGGCGCTGAGAATCTCGTCGTTCGGCAGCTTGTCGCCGGTCGCGTAGATCAAGTGCGTGCGGCCTTTGTCCACGCCGGCACGGACTAACAGCGCCTTCGTCAAGCCGTCAGGAAGGTACTGCACGGGGACGCCGTTGTCGGTGCCGCGGAGGGTGTCGAAGTTCAGGTGATGGGCCGTCGGGAGGTGACCTCGGAAGTAGTCCTTGTACCCGCCGCGGGTGTCGAGCACGATCGGCCGCTTGGCCGCATCAGCGTCCTCGATCAGCTTCTTCGCCTCGGCCGGGGAGATAATCCCAATATCAGCCGCATGGGCGGCGCTCGGCGCAGCGACTACCAGGGCCAGGAGCAAACACGAAACGCGAGGTTGGAATGGGTTCATGGTCCTGGAGACTTTCCAGATAGTTGCCGCGACATCTGCCCAGGAGACAATGTATTGTGACCGCGCACTACGTCCAAGGCGATTCCCCGCGTCCAGGTGGGGTGCCGAAGGCGTCCATTACAAACGCCATTGGGTGGCGACACCTCGCCGAACGGTTTTCAGGCGAACCTTCTGTCCCCCATCCCTCTCCACCAACCCACAGAGGGATGAAACGGCGAGGAGTTCACATCTCGAATCGGCATGGGTTCTTACTTCGGCAACGTTTGTACCATCCCGAGCGTGGCCCACGCGGTGCCCATGTAACTGCTGAACTCGGGCGGTTCATACGCTCGCGAGACGACCACCCAGGAACCGTCTGACTTTTGGTTCTTCAGCAAGTAGCCCCAGGCTTTCGTGACCGCCGGATCCTTGGCCGTGACACCGACCGTAGCCAGCGCGACCAGAGCCTGCCCCGTGCCCATCGCATCGGAACCGAGTTTCTTTGTCTGACTCCAGCCGCCATCGTCCTTCTGTAACGCCAACAGTTGCGTGACGAGGTCTTTTACTTCATCTGCCTTACCGAGGCGCTTGTAGAGCATGATGCGCACAACCAGGGATTGGAGCGTGTCCGCGGGCGGATTGTCGCTCAGGAACTTGAGACCCTTCTTCTTGCTCTTGGCGAGAGCCTCCTTGGAAATTCCGGCTGGTTCGCGATAGGACAGCGCCAAAAGTGCCCACGCGGTGGTCACGTCATCGCTGTCGATAAGTGGCGCCATCAGGAACGTGGTAGTCACCCCTTGAGGCGTGGTCTTCTTGATGATCACTTTCCATGAGCCGTCTTCCTTCTGCTGTTCGATAAGGTGTGCTGCGGCCCTGTCGAAGAACTTCGTCGTCTCGGCATCGGGCTCACCCGCGGCGCCTAGACCGAAGGTGAGATAGATGACATTGATGCTCAGTTCGGTGAGTACGTCCCGGCTGGTCGGCTTCAGTTTGGGATGCGTGTAGGCCTTCAACGAGCCTGCACGCACCGCGTCGAGTGATTTCTCGTTGACGGTAAAGCCGCGTTTCTTGGCTTCGTACCCGCTCCACATCATCCAGGGGCCGTGGTGGCAACTGACGCACTTCTTTGTCTCCCACTCCAACCCACCCTTGTCCAGGTACGGCAGGCTTTTCTCGACAGACTCACGTACGTGTGCAACGTCAATGGGGATCTCGGGTGCGGCAGGTATGTTTGGGGCAAGCGCCGCGATCGTGAAGATCATCGGGAACATGCGAGGCACCTTCGTGGATTGTGTCCAGAAAGATTGCGGAGGGAACTGGCGTTCGTTTACTCGGTCAACCGCCGCTTGGCACGGCTCGGGTACCGATCAGTTCCGCGATTGGTTCGCACTCGGGAAGGATCGAGATCGGGCGTCCCGCCCGGTCGCGGAGCATGTGATTGGGGTTGATTCCAAATCGCTGGTAAATGGTCGCGAGCAAGCAGTTACTGTCCATCGTCCGGTGGGTCGGTTCCTCGCCTCGCCCGTTGGTCGCGCCGATGACTTGCCCCATCCGCAAGCCGCCGCCTGCCAGGAACACGCTCATAGCCCGCGGCCAGTGATCTCGCCCCGGCCGGCGGCTCGCGTCCTGATGCTCGATTCGTGGGGTGCGCCCGAACTCACCGCAGAACACGAACAGGACGTGCCGGTCCATCCCGCGATCGGACAGATCCTCGATCAGCGCCGACATCGCTCGGTCGAGTACCGGCATCCGTTCCTCGTAGGCGCGGAAGATGTCGCAGTTCACCGAGTGATCGTCCCAGGTTGTGATCCGGCCGGTCTCCGGGCGGAGCCGGATGTTCGCTTGGCACTGGACGAACCGGGCACCCGCCTCGACCAGTCGCCGGGCTGTCAGCAGGTCGCGCCCCCAGTCTGAGTCGCCGTACCTGGCGAGCACCCGCGAGTCTTCGCGGTCGAGGTCGAAGGCTGCGCGGGTACGTGGGCCGGCCAGGAGTTCGACCGCTCGTCGTTGATGCCGACCAAACTCGGCCGCGGGTCCAGACCGGTCGTCGAGTTTGCGGGGGAGGGCGTCGAGGCTCCGGCGCAGGTCGTCCCGGCGGCGCAGGGTGACCGTGCCATCCGAGTCGAGGCTCAGACCCTCGCGGCCCACCGCCGTGAGGTGCAGTGGGACCGGGTCGTAGGCGTTCGCCCCGGTCGAGGTGGCCGGGTTGGCGCGGGGCATGAACGGGGCACACCCCGACCCCAGGTAGCCTGGCCCGCTCCCGTAAGACTTGGTGTTCGACACGTATGTCGGAACCTCCCCGCCCCGGCCATCCAGTTCCTTGGAGATGACCGACCCGACGTCCGGGTACTCGGCGTCGTTGAGGTTTGCGGCGACCGACGGGTAGCCGGTCAGGAAGCGGTGGGTGCCGCCGGAGTGTTCGCCCCGGTTGTGGTGCAAACTGCGGACGATCGCGAACTTATCCGCCTGTTTCGCGAGCCGGGGCAAGTGCTCGGTGATGTGGACTCCGACCGTGTTCGTCTTGATCGGTTTGAACGGCCCGCGCACCTCGGCGGGGGCATCGGGCTTGAGGTCGAACGTGTCGAGGTGGCTGGGGCCGCCGTTGGCCCAGAACAGGATGACGGAGAAATCCCCGCCTGCGGCCGACCCGTCGCGTTCTGCGGCGAACAGTTGCGCCAGGTTCGGCTCGACGCCGCTGACGAGAGCCCCGAGGCTGAGACCGCCGAGTTTCAGCCAGGCGCGGCGGTCCAGCGTGCGGGAAGGGGTCATCTTGGTGTTCCTCAGTCGTTGCGAAGAGGCTCACGGACCAGTGTGTGCCCACCGCCGATTCAGGTCAATGACATTCTGGGGTGGGTGAGGTTCTTGCGCGTTCGGCGTGCGCCAGGATTTTCAGGCGTCGGTGGCGGTGGTCAAATCGCGTTACCCCAGTCCTCATTGGTGTTCAAGCGGTTTATCTTGTCTGGTCGATGACATTTCGTGATTTTTACCCCAG
>SXID01000014.1 GCA_005772955.1 Planctomycetia bacterium | reverse complement strand
CCCTTCACGAACTTCTCCGCCGCGTCCTCGGCGTCGTCCGCCCGCACTCCTCCCACGGTCGCCAGCACGGTCAGTAGTCCCGCGTAGAAGCGAGTCATGACATTACCCCTCCGGTCAGCGAAGTGGCACGCGGCCGAACGATCAAGCTCAGCAGCGGCCCCGGCTTTGAGGGGCCGTCTGCTGCAGCGTCTGGTTCGGCGTGCCTTTGTGCGCTATCGCACCTGAACGTAGTCCTGCCAGACGGACGTGCCGCCGTGCCAGTAGGTGCGGAACTCCAGTCGCTGCCCCGCCGAGGCGGTGAAGCCCAGCGTGAAGTCGCGGTACTGCATCGCGGTGCCGAAGTCCCGCCGGCTGATGTCCCGGCTGGTGATCACTCGCCCCGTGCTGGCGTCGAACACGTCGATCGTCAGGACGCGGTTAGTGCCGCTGGCGTTGTCGGCCATCAGGCGGAACGTCGCCGTCCGCTGGCCGGGGGTGATGTCGGTCGTGTACGGCCCGAAGCTCATGAACCGCTGGGCCGGGTCGATGCCGGCCCGGACGCGGTGGGCGTTGCCATCCCGAATCCCTGTCTGGTGCCAGTTGTGGGACTCGGTCTGGAACGTCCACGTCGGAGCCGGCCGCTCGGTGACGCGGATTTCGCCCTCGACGCGAGCGGTCTGGTTCCGCTGCATGCTGCCGAAGCTGAGTTCCAGGTTGTTGGTGTAGGAGTGGTGGTAGAAGATCATCTTGGCGTAGCGTTCGGGCGTGCCGACCAGCGACACCCGAATCGTTGCCTGGTTGGTGACCACCTCGCCCCACGTCGTCGGCCGGCGGGTGTCTGCGACGCCGACGTAGAAGCGGTTGCCGTTCTGATCCAGGCCGGAGTGGGGTTGCGGGATGGCGGCGTAGTCGCTTCCCGACCCGGCACGGCGCTGGTTGTTGACCCAGAACTCGGACCCGTTGAAGTTGAACCGGGTGGCGGCCTTCGCGAAGTCGAAGGGCAAGCTCACGGTCGCGTAGTTGTCGTTCGCGGTGACGCGGGCGCGGAACCCCCAAGTCGTGTCGGTCTTCCGCCAGAACTCCAGGGTGTACGACGGGCCGTTCGCGTCCTGCGACGAGGCCATCCGGCCGTTCAGGCCCAAGTGCGAGAAGTAGTTCGTTTGGGTGATGTCGTGCCCGGACTTGGACGCGATCAGGTAGCCCCCGTTGCCGGTCATCTGATTGACGCCGTTGACGAAGATGCCGGCGAGCTTCCCCGGTTGGGGTGAGAAGCTAACCGAGCAGACCACGCGCTCTTCGAGTTGTAGGTCTTGTCCCAAACACCGAACGGTCGCGGTGGTGAACCCCGACGTGCGGTGACGGCCTCGGCCGGTCGAAAGTGAGAACTCCTCGAACATGATCGTGCCTCCTGTCGCTGGTGTCCGCGGTGGCATCATTCCCGACCGCAGGACAGTGTCTCCGCGAAACAGGTTCGCGCTACGACGGCTCTCCGCCGCCGAACGATCCAGCTCACCTGCCCGGCCACGTCACAGGGAGCAACGCCATCCAGACCGCCTGGCCGGGTCAGGTGCAGCGCCGGGTGCCCCGTTGCACATTAGCTGACCCTATCACATCCTGTCCGGTATTTGAATCACCCGGCGCAACGTGCACCGGGGACGCGGTGACCGACTGGCCGGCCGCCAGCATCTTTCGGATGACTGGTCGGTCCGTCGGTCCCGTGTACAGAAGCCCCGGCGGCGGGGTCGAGCCGAACGTCACCACACCGCCCGCCGGAACGTTGAACTTCTTGCGGCCCTTCTCGACCTCCGAAAAGCGGAGGTACAGTTTGGCGTTGGTCTGCGTGAAGGCGCTGCCAACGACGGACCAGTCCGCGGCGCCGGCCGCCAGGGACTCGGCCAGCCGATCAAGACCCCCGAGTGCGGCCGCGACCTGTTGTTGCGGGCCCACCCGCACTGGGGCCGGCCGGTGGGCCCCGATCCGCTCTTCGAGCCGCGCCTCCTGCCTCTTCAGTTCGCGGAACACGCCCGCGACGGCCTCGCGCTCCTCGCCCGGCTCCCACATCGCCATGTTCACCGCGGCCCTCTGCACCTTCGCGCGGAGAACCGCCAGTTCGGCCCGGTCGGCTTCCAACTGCCGCTGGGCCGGATCTTCACCCTGCTCGGCCGTCGCCAACTCGTTCAGCCGCGCCTTCAGCTTGGCGAGCGTGGACGGGTTCAGCAGTCGCTGGCGGAGGCACGCGAGGACGAACCGCGTCGCCGTCTCCCCTGGGACCATGTTGTGGCGGCAGCACTTGGCCTCGGAGTTCTGATACAGGCCGCACCCGTAGCACCACTTCTTCCGCTTCGCGTAGCGGTACATCAGCCACCCGCAGTTCAGGTCGTAGATCCGCCCCCCGAGCGGGTTCGGTGCCGCGCCGCGGGTCCGGGCCTTCCCCTTCAGATGCCGGCCCCGGGACTCGATCACCGTGAGAACCCGATCCCGCTTCTCCGGCGTCGTCACCGCCTCCGACTTGGCCGCCGTGCGGATGATCTGGTCGGCCGGGTTCGCAACCGTCTTGGGCTTGCCATCGGGGCGGTAGTCGCCCCCGTCGAGCGCGCGGGGGCCGCTCTTGGTGAACCGGAGCTGGTCCCCTTCGGACCGCTTGCCGTACTCCCAGACCGCGATCAGCAGTGGGTGCGTGGCGATGTTGCGAACCGTGTTCTGGGTCCACTGGCCGCTCGTTTCGAACACCACCCCGTTCCGCGTCCGCACCCGCCCGGCCTTCGGGGACGGAACGCCCTCCGCGTTGAGCGTGCGCGCGATCCGCGCGGCCGGCGTCGTTTCGATCAGGTCCAGGATCCGCCGGACGACGCTCAGCTCGTGGGCCGCGGTCGGCAGCCAGACCACATGGTGACCGGGCAACTTCACGACCTCGTGGTTCTCGAGCTGCCGCTTCCGGGTGCCGTCTTCCGCACACAGCCACCGGCGGAAGCCGTAGAGCGGTTCCCCGCCGATCGAGAACCCGCCCTGGGCGAGCCGGATCTTGGCGTGGATCAGCTTCTCGGCCAGGTCGCGACGGAACTTCCCCGACTCGTGGTACTCGAGCATGCAGGTGATGAGATCGGCGGCCTCGAGCCGCTCACCCGGGGCGATCGCGGGCAGCACCTTCCCGCCCATCAGCACGATCGTCAGCCCGGCCGATCGGAGCTGGTACTCGATGAGCATACTGTCGAGCGGGTTGTCGGGCCGACCCAGGCGGTCCCGCTTGCTGACGAACAGGTGCGACACCGAGGGGTCGGACGCCGCCCGCTCGCGGAACCGGTCGAACCCGGGGCGGCTCAGCAGGTTGCCGGAGACGCCGTAGTCGAGGTACAGGTCGCCCTCGACGGACTGGTTGCGGGCGATCATCGCGGTGATCGCTTCCGGCGTGCCGGAGAAGGAGACGCCGAGCCGTGCGGCCTCCCCCCGCGCCCACGCGACGTACTGCGGCGGGGCCAGTTCGGAGTGGGCTTCCGAGTCGCGGTGGTAGAACAACCCGCGGCCCTTCTCCGGTCGCTTCGACATGGCTCGGTCCCTTTACTCGGTAACGGGGGTGTGATAACGCTGTGCCCACAGGAATTGTGCCATCGTCTCCACCAGCGCGTCGTCGTCGTTGACGTCCAGTACGATGTCCGAACCGAGTTCGGGCCTCGCGGCCCACGCGAACCGGGACACCGTCACGTCGAACACGACCCGCCCGAGCGCCCCGGCGGTCTTGAGGCTGGCGCAGTTCTTAGCGGCTGCGCTGAGGATGTCGATAACGTGATTCAGTGCTTGGCCGGCGGTCGGAAGGCCGGCGTCCACATGAACGGTGTATCCGGCGGCCTCCCAGCGTCGGAGTCGCACGACGGCCCCGAGGTCGAGGAGGATGCCGCGCGGGAAGCCGCGCGTCTCGCTGGGTGGTGGCGCCAGCCCCGCGGCGGCGAGGAAGGCCGCGACCTCATCGGCATCGCGCTCGGCCTCGTCGGCCGCGAATTGGATCAACTCCGCGGGATACTCGCGGCGAACCTCGGGTGAGATGCTGGCGACCATCCTGGCCTCACTTCCGCCCGCGCTGCGGGCTGTGTGCGTTCCCCAAATCTACGTCCGCTCAGAAATCGTCCTGACGGCCTTGAACGGCCTGGGCGAGCGCGCCCAACTCGACCGCCAACCGGACGAGCGGGATGTAGTCGCCGCCGACGTTCTCGGCGGACTCTAGCGGGAGCCAACCCGTATCGAGGGCGTTCCCGACGCCGGGGCGTTTGGGGGCACTCAGCCGCAAGTAAAGCCCGTCTCCGATCTCGATACTTCCGGCCTCGGCGGTGTACGCCCGGAACAGAGGGACATCGAGCGGCGCCTGCGTCGATCCGGTCGGGCGGCACACGGTGCCGAGCACCGTGGCGATCAACTTGCGGGTCACACCGGCGTCGAGCAAGCGGGCCGCCAGAGCGATTGCGAAGCCCTCGAAGGGCGTGAACGTTCGAGGGACGCCGTGCCCGCTCGCCACACCTTGAAGCCCCGGTAGAATGCGGTGGTCGAGCACATACCGGAGCTTGCGAACGGGCAGACCGGTGCGTGCTGCGAGTTCGTTCAGGTCCATCCCGGCCCCGGTTAATCAACTTGGGCAACTAGAGTGTATGCGGGTCTTCCGAGGCTGTCAATGTCCACCGGCGTGGTCGTTGCGCCACGCCAAAGAGCGAAACGTGAGGGGCGGCGATCCGCGTTTGCCGCGTCAGACCGGCCGCCGAAGTGCGATATCGAATAAATCACAACAACTATACTATCTCTTACATATAATAATGACGCAGATCGGCCCGAAATTTAGCACTCGTTTATATTTCATCCGGACCGCCGGCGCAGTGCGTCCGAGTGCTCTTGCCGGTCGCCGCCGAAGCCACTCGCTGAGCGCGACTGCATCGCCCGACCGGTTTACCCTTCCAAACTGGGCTGGAAACCTCGATCACTTTCACCACAAGATGCGACGGTACGGGTTGGGGCCGTCGTCGGTTCGCCCTCGACTTCGTGGGTGGCACCTCCTTGTGGAGGGTTATAAACCTCAAGGGTTTGCGATAGCTATCTGGTCACGATCAAGTATTATGACGCATTTTTATATTATATTTAGATTAATATATAATCATTATGGCGACACGGCCGCGTGAAACGGGGAGGGGGCACGTCCAAATTCAACCGGGACACGCTCGGAACAAGCCAAGTCCGTAATGTGCGGCATACCCCAACGCGAGCGGACCTTGATCGTGCAATGACAACGGTTCCGCGAACATCAAGCGCAAACCGTAGCCGTCGTCAACCGGAGCGGGGACGCCGCCGTGATTCCGCCGTCGGACGAAGTGCCGCAACTCGCGGGTGAGAACGGGCTCGACACGAACATCTACGACCTCGGGTAGCTGGCGCGAGGCCAACTCGGCGTTGATTTGCCCGAGCATTGCGTTCTTTCCGCGAGGCTTGAGAAAGCGCGGGAAGACGAACGGCGTGGCGCTGACCCACTCCTTACACCCGTTGGGCGGTCCCAACAGTTCCTCGATGTGGTGCTTGAACGGCTCAGGCAGTTGCCGAAGCATCTCCAGATCGCCGGATCCGACCACGGCGACTTGGAACTCGCCGACGCCGCCCTTTACCCACGTTCTTTTAAGGGAACGGATCGCACGTTGTGCGTCATCTCGCAACCCCATCTTGGCGAAAATAAGAATGTGGTCGATACGACCATCGCCATCCTTTGGCTTCGCAAGATTCAAAGGGGTGATGTGGGCGTGCTCATGGTGATTGTGGAGCGGGTTCCCATGTTCATCCTTGCCGGTTAGCACTCGGCAATCGCTTGCGCCACCTTTCGCAACAATACCGACCAACTGCTTGTGAACCCTCTCGGCGAGCGGCAGCGTGCGCGTGGTAGGTGGCAACGCGGATCGGTTGCCGCTGGGGGTCGTGAGCGACAGCAGCATCGTCGTGACCGTGCTGTAATGCGGTGGCTTCGGGTGCGGGGGCGCTCCGACCTGGAGTGCGTCACTTCGCCGCCAGTACAGCACCCGCTGCGACCCCGGCGGCTGCGACCAGCCCTGTTGCTTCCACCACGCCGTGTCCTTCGTCATGCACGACAGCAAGTCGGGAGGAAAAGGGGCGACGGCTCGTTCCCGATCGCGGAGCAACTTGGCGGACGGCTTCCGGTTCCCCTCGGGCAGCGGAAACGCGGCGAGCGCGGCTTCCGCCTGTCGCCGTTGCCACTCGGCGTACGGCTCGGGGGGGATGGCCGCCATCAGCGGCACCTGCTCGAAATGCCGGCCGGGGTGCCCACCCTCCCGGTGAGGGAAGGCGTTGAAGTTGGACAGGTTTTCGGCGCTCAGTTCCGCTTCAACCCAGCTTTCGCTGCGCCCGAGATAGCCGAGCGCGGACGTGAGTCGACCCAACAGCGCAGCCTCCTCTTCCGTCAGCTCACAGGGCCAGTGGATGAACATCTCGCCGTCGCCGACGTCGGCCCACGTGTCGAAGACGAGCGTAGTCTGTTCGCGGCCCTTGGCGAGCACGCCGACCGGCATGAAGTGGCGGCTGTGTGCCGCGCTCGCGTCGGGCAGCCGGTACGAAGGCAGCACGCCGGCCAGTTTGTTGATGAGTTGCCGGCCGATCGGGGGAATCTCGGTCCAGTGTTGGCTGGAGAACCCGCACGCGATTAACGCCCGAAGCAACCGCCACGGGCTGGGCGGCCACTCGATCAGACCTTCATTGACGTGATGGCCCCACGGCGTGGCATGGTAGCGCCCGCCGGGAAACCGAAGTTTCAGTGTCGGCACGGCCGGCTCCTACTGATCGTTGGTGTCATCGGTCGGTTCGTCCTCGTCCGCGGTGTCGCCACCGTCAGCCGTTTCCTTGCCCTTCTTCAGTTCGTCTTCGAACGTGACCTCAGTTTGAACCATCATGCCCTTGCAGCCCTCGATGGCTGACTTCACCGTCGCTTCGAGATCGACGAGCGAGGGCAACTTGAAACCCTTCGGCCGTTCCGCGACCAGGTTGTCACGGTCGATCGGCTCCAGGTCGCACGCCGTTCGAAGGCGCAGGTCGCCATCGAGTAACTTCCGCACGCGGTAGAGCGCGAGAGCGATCAGGAGCTTCTGCGCCTTCGGGTCCAGACCGAAGCCGCGAATCTGAGTCAGGTCGAGGTTGATGTGGCAGTCGATCCGCTCGGCGACGTATTCGTCGCGTGAGAAGGGTACGTTGCCGAACCCGGCCTTGGTGTCACCGGACGGGTTGACGTGGTCGTTCTTGACACCGCCCGAGGCCGCGACGGCCGCCCCCGAGGCTTCGATGAAAGCGGACAGCGCACGCGCGACGCGGAGCCGGCCGCCCGCCAGATCCTTCTTGGCGAGAAAGACGCCGTGAATGAGGCTGCCGACATCGTACTTCAGAAGCACATCGGCGAGCTTCATTCGGTCGATCGGCCCTTCTTCCAGACCGCCGAGTTCCGCCTTCAAGTTGTCGAAGAACTTGCGGTCCTTGCCTTCCAGAAGGTACGGGCTGTTGATGCGGTGCGCTTCGAGCATCGAGTCGGTCAGGAACTTGCCCTTGCGGGTCACGGTGACGTGGCTGACACCGCCGAGCGCCGCGACCGGCTTGTTCGTTGCCGTGTCCCAGCAGGTCGCCTCTAACCGGTTGGCCATGCTCTGCGTGCTTTCTACCAACAGCTTGTCTCCTGCCTTCGTTCGGTACGTCGCCGCGCCGAGACTCGGGAAGCCGGTCGGTTGGAAGCGATCCCCCTGAACCGGACGAAGGGGAACCGTCAGCAGCAATCGGCTGACCTTGTCGAGTTCACTCAGGTTGACCTCAGGCATGGAGCGATCCTTTCAGGAGTTTGAGTCGGGGGTCGAGTCGGCGAGCGATACCTTGTGCTGTGCTCTGCTCGATTGGGAACGCTAGCGCCGCGGCCCAAAGACGCGCTGACGCAGGGTCAGTCACACCGGTTTGCAGCGGTGGGCGGACGCCGGCCGACTGCAACCTGGCCAGGGCGATCCCAAGCGCACGTGTCGCGTCGCCCGACATCAGCAACCGCAAGATGCGCGGTTCGGCGGGAATGTGCTGATCGTTGATCCACTTCCTGGGGAGGTTCGCCAGGCGAACGGCGAGCCAGGCTTCCTCGGGCGCATCGTTTGAAGATTTCGGTCGTGGAATGTGTTCTGGCTTCAACTCGTACCACTTGATCGCCATGAACGCACGAGCCAAGCCGAGCAGCTTGTCGAGATCGAGCGACCCGGTCAGAAACCGCGCGAGGTCGTCGAGACGGGCACCGCATCCGGTGGCCGCGACCAACCGCGACCGGCGCTCGCCCTTCATGCCGCCTTCGATCAGGCGGCGTTCAACGAGCGCGGCGAGGTCGCGGACCGCGTCGCGGCCCGATGCGACGACGCGGGGATCGTTGACGAGCCGCTTGTCGGCGGTCTTGAACCGCCGCGCACCGCGTTCCAGCGGCAACCAGTGGTGACGAACGGGGTCGATCGGTCGCCGTTCGTGTGTGTAACCCGCAGCGGCGCTTCCCAGAGCCAGCGCGAGCCGCACTTCCGCAGTGTTGTCGTCGACCGCTGCAAACCACTCGGGGCGCAGTGACGGGATCGGGCCAGCCTCGATAGCGGTGCCGGTCGCCTGGAGCGCCTCGATGTCGGCCGCGGCCAACAGAATCGCCTGCCAGCGGGCGGGCGTGTGGTCGTGCGTCAGCGCAGCGAACACGGCGTCGGCGAGGCGGCGTTCGGCGTGTATCAGCCTTGCCGGGGCGTTTTTGTCACGACTCCGACGCTGAATCCGATCCATCCAAGCCGCGAGATCATCGATCAAGTACGCACGCGGATGATGCCGGACCTGGACCCGTCCCAGAGGCACCGCCAGTGTCGATTGCCCGTTCCGCTCCAGGTATCCGTATCGCACAAACGAGTCGATCCCGCGCGCCACGCCGAGCCGGCTGATCGCCCGGGCCATATCGACCGGACGGTTGGCAGTCTGACGGTCGAGTTGAACGCGTGCCTCACCGTACATCGTCGTCACGTCTTGGAGCGTTGCCGGCTGGCACCAGAGCGGCATCCACTGTTCGCCGCGCTGGGCTTTCTCGGAACCTGGTGTCGCGAAGCCGGCGGCGTGTGGCCGGACGGCGAACGGGGCGCTGGCGCGACTGAGCGCGTTGGGGTCCAGGCGGCGCGTCGCACGAGACGTGAACAGGAGAGAGCCTTCCATCATGAGGACGAAGTCCCACGGGTTGACGAGATTGCCGCTCGCGAACCCCGTCGAACTGTTGGCCCCACCGGCAGAGCCCGGTTGATACTGCCCAACCGCCGCGCCGGCAAGTTTGTTCGCCGGCTCTGTCCAAAGTGCATTCCCAAGAAGCTCGCGCGCAGCGGCGGCTGGGCCGGCCTGCTCGGAACTCAACTCGAACAGGGCGCCGAGTTGCTGCATGAAGTTGTTGGTGAAGTCGAGGTTGCCATCGTTCCCGCCCGTCCCGAGGAGTGACGGCCAGATGGGTTCGCCGTTCCCATCGAGCACCACTGCGGCTGACATCCACTCGGCGTGGGGGCCGCGCCACAGCCGCCGACAGTCGGGGATCAGCGCTGCCTTGAGCGCCTTGAACCGCCGGTCGGCAGCGGCCAGCAGCCGCTTGTAACCCGTGCTGACCTTGAGCGACTCGGCTTCCGTCTTCGTGGGAGGCTTGGCGGCTTTCTGTGTGAGCGACCTGATCGTTGTCATGTCGCCCGTGATCTCGGCCCGTTTCTCGGTGGCGAGATCGGACTTCTTGAGCTGCTCTTCCAACTGTTGCAGCGTGCTCTGATAGGCCTCGTACTTTTCGAGCAGTTGCCGCTGCTGTTCGGACTGGAATCCCTTCACCGTTGTTTTGGTGCGGGCCTTGATCGCGCGGATGGCGGCGTCGGCCTGGCCGATTTCGTTGAGCAGTTGACGAGCCGCAATAACGCCATCCCGAAATCGCTGGAGGCGAGGCGCGGCCGATTTCTCCAGCGGACACAACCCCGGGTCGTTCGCCTTGAAGAAGCCGCACCCCTTGTTCCACGGCGAGAGCAGCGGCGTCGGCTCGTACTGGGTCAGAAAGAACGCTTCCAGTTCGCCCTTCGACAGCCTGGTGAGCAGGCAGAAGTACTCGCCGTCCCACCAGCCGCGAGCCTGCTTGTCGGACTGCTCGGCGACGAGCCGGAGAACGCCCAGCGCTTTCAAGTAGTTCGCGAGCGGGGCCGGCGCACAGCCTTTGAGGACGTGAACGTTCATGGCGTGCCCTCCTTCGCAAGAGCCGGATCGTTGGTCGTCAGCCGCGACGCCCGAACGTCGGCCGCACGCAGGATCGCTTCCAGAAACGCCAGTGCCGCCGGCCCGTAGCGCTCGATCACGCCCAGGCACCGTTCCCGCCAACTGATACCAGTTCGACAAGAAAGCCCGACGGTCGCCGGCGACAGCGTGAGGGTGATTTCCGGGAGAGCTAATTCGCCCGGAATCAGCACGACCGAAGGCAAACGATCCCCTTCACGGATGCCGCGAATCGGCAGTCCATTGTTATCGCCGGGCTTGACGCGATACTCCTGATCCTTCGGGGCCGCGTGCAGGGCCCCGCGAACTTTGCCGTGGTGGCTGGCGACCAGATACACCAGCAAGTCGAAGGCTTCCGGCGAGCAAGCCAGGAGCCGTTGAATCAACGGGGAGGCCGGGACGGGTTCGCCGGGTTCGGGCGGCTTGTCCAACTTGGTTAGCACTTCCGACCACGGGCCGAGTAGCGCCGCGTGCAGCGGCGCATAGGTTCGCAGGAGCGCGAACAACCCCAACGCGCTGGCGAGTTCGTGCCGGAACCCGCGACGCTCGTCTGCCCCGTTCACGCCGGCAAAGTACCGCGCCCGGATGGGCGGATCGATCCTCCTGGACTTCGCCATCGCCCATTTCCGCAACGACTCCGCGCCTTCCCGCTCGCGGAACAGCATGTTCTGGAACGCCGGGTGCGACTTGCCCCAGTCGTGGAACAGTGCGGCCAGTTCCAGGGCGTCGGCAATCTCTTCAGGTAATTTCAAGTCTGCCGCAAGCCCCTTGACGGCCTCCGTCACTTCCGCGGTGTGGCAGGCGACCGTCTTCCAGTCGGTAAAGCTCCGCCGTTCTCGTTCCTCTTGGTCGTCGTCGTTGTCGGCCGTTCGGTCTTCGCGTTCTTCTCTCGGTACCGGTGTGACGGCGGCGGACGACTCCGGGGAGAATCCACGCTCGCTCGAATAGCCGCCGGAATCGAACGCGACACAGACGACGCGACCGGGCAACAGTGTTTCGCGGGTGGCGGGCTTCCATTCGCCGTCGAGCCAGTCCCAAACCCATGCCCTCTTGGTGGTTTTGAGTTTGGATTTTCCTTTCTCGCAGAGCCACTCGCGCGCCTTCAGGAACGGAACCGCGCAAAGCTCCCTCCTCTGCGGCTTGTAATCCTCCGGCGGCGGCTTCGGCCTCTCGCCTTTTTTGGCCTTCGCGATCTCGATCCAGAAGACTTGCAGATCGCGCTCGTTCTCGTCGGATCGGATGAACCGGCCGATGTCCAGGTCCGCTCCGGTCAGGTCGGGGGTCGTGTCGAACAGTTCGTCGAACTCGCGCCGCAGGAGGAGATGCTTGGGCTCGAACGGATAGAGTCGGTTGCGTGCTTCCGGGCCGAGCGATTCTTCGTGCGCTTCCAGCGCAGCGATCCCGACCCCGCGTTCCGTGAGTTGCTGGAGTGCCTCCCACGCACTTTCGAGTCCCTCAGGTTCATAGGGGGCAGCACTGGCTTCTTCGCGCCCGCGGTCCACCACCAACACCTTCCCGCCACCGCCGTATCGCGCGCAACGCCCGAAGCGCTGCACCAAACTGGGCCACGGCGCCAGTTCGGTAATCAGACACTCGGCCGAAATATCAACGCCGGCTTCGACGACCTGGGTCGCCACGATCATTCGGTCCACGCCGGGCGTGCAAGCAGAACGGGACAGAAAGCGCTCGCGCCATCCCTCGCGTTCGGCAGGACGGAACCGACTATGCACCAGTTCCAGGTCCTCCGTTCGACCGGCATCGCGAAGAGCATCAAAGGTTCGGCAGGCTCGATCCACCGTGTTGCACACAACGAGTGTGATTCGGCCAAATTCTCCAGCCGGTAAGTCGGCGTGTGCTGCAAGGATTCGCTCCGCGAACCCCTCATGGTCTTCATGGCCGATCGCCTCGGTTGTCAGCGACTTCTGGATGTCCCACAGGCCACCGGTCCGCTGGGCGGAGGCAACCTGGCAAGGGCTCTGAATCCAGTTCGCGTGATGCGAAGCCGTATCAACGCTATGGAGCCAATTGGGTTGCAGCGTGGCGCTCATCCACCACGTGTGGCACGGGCGCAGGTGCTTCGCGCGATCCTCGCCGCGGAACGCCTGGAGTTGCGCGGACGTAGCCAGCCCGACGTCCATCAATTGCACCTCGTCCATGACCCACAGGGCGTCGTGGTTGAGCAGACCGAACTCGGCCGGCCAGCGGGCGCGGGCGCTCGCGTAGCCCCGGTTCAGCGCCCGCGAGAGCAGCATGTCCTGGGTGCCGATAATGACCGCCGACCGTTCCGGGTGGTGAAACCACTCGCCGGCGTCCTCGCCGCCCATCGCGACGTGAACGGTCGGTCGGTGTGCTTCGGGGATTCGCTCCGCCAACTGACGTGCGACTTGCTCGGTCTGCTCCACCAGCACGCGCATCGGCAGACACCAGACCAGCCGCCGGGGCCACTGATCTGGGTGATGAAGTTGGTGAAATGACCACGCGGCGAGAACGCCTTCGGTCTTGCCCAATCCGGTCGGGATCCGGATCAACCGGTCGCGACACACTGTCGTGGCTGCCAGTTCGCTTTGCCAGTCACGAGCGGCAACGTGGCCGGTAAGTGTGGCAAACCAGTGGGTAAAGTTTGGAGTAATCATGTTCGGGCGAGCCGTAGCGTATGATCGTTACTGCTGTTGAGCATTGCAATTGCAACAATTGGAAGAGGAATGTAACGCGCGCAGCTTCCAGTTGCCATCTGCGTAGATGCAGATTCTCCCGCGTGGCGAACGGCCCCACGCGGGAAGTCGCTGACTGCTGGGTCGCCCGTTACGCGAAGGTGTCAGCGATCAACCGGCCGACCTTTCCCACCAGCGACGTGCAACCGTTGAGTGTCGTAGCCGCCCGGATGGTGTCCCACGCCGCCTGAAGGATACCTTTGCTCGGCTTGGGCGTTGCGAGTTGCGACTGGATCGTGTCGATGTTCGCCACGAGCGTCACCTTCTCGACCTCCGGTGCGTCGGACTTCGTGATCGCTTCGCGGAGTTCGACCAAAGCGTTGCCCAGGTCGCTGAACCGCGCGTTGATCTGGTTCCCGTCACCGAGCGCGATGATGTTCTGCCCGGTGGCCTCGATCTTGATTCCCTGGAACCTCGGCATCGTGAATTCTCCCGGGCCTTCGATCTTGTCGATTCCGGCCGCCGTGATTTGGTAGAACTTGGTCGTCGACGGGATCAGCGTTCCGCCGGCCGCCCGGATTTGCTTCTGCACTTCCTTCTCTTCGGCCCACCCCTGGCTGAGCAGGTACGAGAGGTTGCTCTGAACCTCCTGTTGGGTCAGGCCGTGCTGCTCCTTGAGTTCCTTCTTGACGGTGCTGATCTTCACCGCCGAGCCGTTCTTGCCCATCATGCTGGTTGCGTTCTGGTTGCGCGCGTAGAAGTACCGAAGCATGATGTCGCGGACTTCGTTCGGCAAACGAGCGGGGGCTGATTGCTTCGCTTTCGACATTGTTGGCTCCGTGGAAAAATGCCCGTGGGCAGCAAGCCCACGGGATGAACTGTCGGTCTCACCCGGAATGAGGCCACGGCTGTGAGGCCGTGGAAGCGGTCGATCCGTTGCGAACGGACCGCGATCGCGCCAGAACTTCAATGCGGCCGCGATGTGGTGGGCGCATCGCGGGAGGTCGTCAGTTGTGCGTGGGTTAGACAAGTACCCGGGTCACACCCGCGCGACGGGGATTGCTTGGCGGACAGGTGGAGCAGACCGAAGTGCGTTTTCGACGGAGCGGGAGTTCAACAGCGAACGCCAGATTCCAGACGGCAAACAAGGATGACCGGTCGTACCGCGCATGGCGGAACCTCCAGCGTGAATGGGAGGCTTGCTCTGCGCGGGAAGACCTGCTACCCTAAAATTCTAGAGTTCGGGGTGCGCAAGCACTCACGGCATCGCAAGTGATGTCGAAACGCATCAGGTCGTGAAGAGGTACTGCAATACCTTTTCGCGACCTGAGTGCGTTTTGTAGCCTACCCTGACGACAAGGCAGCGTCAAGTCTTTTACCGCTATCGCTCCTAGAGAATCCACAAAAACACCTGAGCCGCGATCGGACCTTCCTGCTGGTCGCGATCGTGCAGTTTCCTTGTGATTGCGGGGCAAGCGCTTGGATGCATCACGCTCTGGATGAGGCACGAGGCAAAGATAAGCTACTTGTCGTGAAGTGCCATTCCGTCCCGTTTGCATCCACAAGCGTGACGGAACCACACTTCCCACAAATCTCAACTCCTCCGCCCGCAAAGAACTCATCCCGGAACCGCCGACCGCAGGTCGTTCCCTCACAGGAGCAGGTCCGTGATCGGGCCAGTGCTCTCCTTGAACGACTTCACCGGGCAGCCGAGCTGCTGCAGGATCGTCAGGTACAGGTCGGACATCGGCTTCTTGTCTGACGCCCACTTCAAGTGCTGGCCGTGCTTGAACCCGAGCTTGCGGCCGCCGGCCAGCAGCGTCGGGAAGCTCTTGCCCGAGTGGCTGCTGATCTGTGCGCCTCCGAACAGCAGCACCGTGTGGTCGAGCAGCGTGCCTTCGGCCGCTTTCACCCCCTTCAGCTTCTCGACCAGTCGCGCAAAGCACGCGGTCAGCATCTCGTCGCGGGCGGCGAGCACCTTCGAGTCCGGCGCGTCGGCCGCCCCGCTCCCCTTGTGGTGGACGTCGTGCGCCCCGCGGACCGGCGCCCCGTTCTTCTGGGCCCAGTCCTTGTACTCGTCGTAGTTGGGCCCGCCCTCGCCACCGAGCGAGTGCGTCACCACCCGCGTCATGTCCGTCTGGAACGCCAGCGCGATCAGGTCCATCATCAGTTCGATGTGCTCCCGCATGCTGTTCTTGCCCTGCGGGACCGTCTTCACCGCCTCCTCGTCGAACTTCGGCCGACCGCGTTCCAGGATTTCGCGGCTGTCGTCCAGCCGCTTCTCGACCTCACGGATCGATTCCAGGTACTGATCGAGTCGGCGACGGTCGTCGGCCCCGAGTTGCTTCTGGAAGTCCTTCACGCTGCCCGTCGCGGTGTCGAGGACGCTCTTGTCGAGGGCGATTCGGGCGCCGGCCTCCTTGAGTTGTGCCTTGTCGGCCGGCGGGAACAGCCGCTCGAACACGCTGCGGTAGTTGGCGGTGGCGGGTACGTCCACGCCCATCGAGTTCCGCGAGAGCGTCGCGGTGCCGACCCCGTCGGCGAACGACAGCGCCAGCGACGGCACCCACGTCGGCCCCAGGTGCTTCGCCGCTACCTGGTCCATCGACACGGTGTTGGTGATCGTGCCCGGAACGATGTTGATGTTGTGCCCGGTCAGCCAGTTGTACGGGTGGACGTGCCCGCTGATCCGGCCGGTGATGTGCGACAGGTTCGACAGCACGGTGAACTCGTCGCGGAACTTCGCCAGCGGCTTGTGGGCGTCGGCGAGCGTGTAGTCGTGGCCGGTGTCTTGCGGGAACCAGGTGTGCCGGTTGATGGCCCCAGGGATGTAGAAGCACGCGAGCCGCCGCGGCTCCTTCGCCCCCGATTCAGCCGCCAGTGTGCAACCTCCCATGATGTCGAGGAACGGCAGGGAAATGCCTGCGCCGAAGCCGCGAAGCAGCGTGCGGCGGGTGATCGAGTGGGTCTTCGGGTTCATGTGGTTCCCTACTTTCGGGGCGGTTGGGTTTCAACGGGTGAATCGTATCGTTCGAGGAACGTTCGCGATGTCACGATGTCTTTGATCAGGTCGCGGAGCGGGAAGCCCTTGGCGCGGTTCGCGGCCATGATCTCCGCGATCTCGTTCAGGTCGTCGATGCCGGGCACGCGGCCGGTGCCGTACACGAACCAGTTCTTCATCAGCCCGCGAACGATGTCGGGTTGGTACTTCTCGGCGAGCAGTTTCTTGAACTCCGCGAAGCTCTTGAACTCCTCGCCGCGGGGCAACCGGCCGGTCGCGTCCACGGGGCGGGTCTTGCCCTCGCCCACCCAGGCGATGCGGCCGTCGAGTTCGCCGCGCTTGTAACTTTCGTGCTCGACGTCGCGCCAGCGGCCGCTGATGTCGAAGTTCTGGAACGCGAACCCGAGCGGGTCGATGTTCTTGTGGCACACCGCGCACTTCGCGTCCGCCTGGTGCTGCTTCAGCAGTTCGCGGAACGGCTTGCCCTTGTTCTTCCCGTCCGACGGGTTGAGTTCGGGTACCTCCAGCGGCGGAGGGGGCGGCGGCATGTCCAGGACGTGCCGTAAGGCCCACGCGCCGCGGTAGATCACCCAGTTGTCGCCCATCCAGCACAGCATCGACTGGATGCCCGCGTGCCCGAGGACGCCGCCGCCCCGCGGGTCGTCGGCCCGCAACGCCACCTTCCGCAGGTGCCCGCCCTCCAGCGGCGAATACCCGTAGTGCCGCGCGAGGGCGTCGTTCATGAGCGTCCAGTCGCTGGCCACGAGTTCGCCCGCGGGCCGGTTGTCGGCGATCAGCCGGGCGACGTAGCCGACGGTCTCGTCGCGCATCGACGCCTTCAGGTAGCGGGCGAAGCGGAAATCCTGCTTGTTGATGTGCGACTGCGCGATGGTGATGGGCTGCTCGAGTTCGAGCCACTGCACCACGAACGGCCTCACGAACCCGTCGCTTCGTGGGTCGGCCAGCAGCCGGTCCACCTGGGCGTCGAGCACCGCGGGTTCGCGGAGCTTGGCCGCGGTCGCGAGCTTGCGCAACTCGGCGTCCGGTGGCTCGCCCCACAGCATGAAGCTCAACCGCGAGGCGATCGCGTGCTGGGCGACAACCTTGTCCGGGTGGGCCGGCGAGGCGTGGTAGCGGAAGTGGGCGCTCAT
>SXID01000094.1 GCA_005772955.1 Planctomycetia bacterium | reverse complement strand
CCACCTCCGCCGCCGTAGCCACCACCGCCGCCACGCGGGCGTTCTTCACGCGGTTTGGCCTCGTTGACCGTCAGTCGGCGGCCCTGGTATTCGGTTTCGTGAAGCGCGGCGATGGCCTCATCGGCCCCGCTCGACATCTCGACGAACCCGAACCCGCGGCTCCGGCCGGTTTCCCGGTCCGAGATCACCTGCACCTTGGTGACCGTGCCGTACTGCCCGAACAGTTGCTCAAGGTCCGCCTGCGTCGTCGTAAACGGCAGGTTGCCCACGTACAGATTCTTGCTGGCCATGTCATCCCTCCCCGAACGGGCTTCTTCACCGAGCCGGCCGGGAACTCAACTGGACCGGGTGCGACATCGCCCCCGGGAAGACGCGCGGGAACAGATCACCACTCGCCGAGATTTCCATCGCGAAGTTGGATTGGTTAATCGCGAGAAGGGAACCGCCGACTGGGTGGAGCGCACTGGGGGACAGGCCAGTTTGACGGGCTTGGGAGCGTGTGCAAAACAGTAGTGAACTGTCGCTGGGCTTCAAAGCCGATCCACCGAATGACCAGACCAAGTACGCGAAGACCTGTTCAACATCTTCCTCGCCACTGGGTTCCGCCCCCAGAGGCTGATTTGACTATACGCGGTGTCGGAAGAAAAAATAGCGGGAATCTGAAAAAATCGCCCCGCGTGAGTAGCCAGCGGGGATTGCCCCGACTATGCGAGAGCGGTGAGAGAAATCGCCGCTCTCGCATAGTCGGGAGGCCGTCACTGACCGGCTTTCTTCACGTCCGCGTTGTTGAGCAGGTACTTCTGACGCTGCTCCGCGAACGCTCGCAGGTTCATCCCGCCACGACCTCCACCGCCCGTGGTCGGAATCGCGTCGTCGGTCGCGCGTTTGAACGCGTCGAATGAGTCGAGCTTTCGCGTGTCGATCTCCACTTCCTTCTCAATCAGTTTGCGGGATTGTGACACGACCGGTCCGAGCTTCTTCCAGTCGAGCGAGTCCTCCGCGATCTTCTTCACGTTCGCGAGGTATTTCGCCTTCAGCGCCGGCACCGCGAGGAGTTTACTGCGGAGCGGCTTGTTCGCGTCGGTCAGCCCGATGAGCGGGTCGAGTTCCACGCCGCGAGCGCCACCCATGCCGCCGCCGGGAGGGCCGAACCCGCCACCCGGAGGGCCGAACCCACCTGGACCGCGATCCTTCAGTTCCTTGAACGCCTTCCGCTGTTCCTCGGTCATGAGCTTTTCGAGCTTCTCATCCACTTCCTTCTGAATTGCTTCGAGCGCCTTCTTTTGCGCATCGGTGAGCTGGAGAGTGTCCTGCACCGGCGGCGGCATGATGACGCCCGGAGGCGGACCGCGGAAGAAGCCGCCACCCGGACCGCCGGGGCCGCCCATGCCGGGACCGCCGGCCGGACGGAACGACTCGTTCATGTCGTGGGGGATGATGTGGAACTTGTTCTTCTCGTCGAGGTAAATGCAGAAGTCACTGGAGCGAATCCAGTAGCCGTCGCAGTTGATCAGCGTGTTGTCGAGCGCGAGGAACCACAGAATGCCGTCCACGTCGGCGATTGGCTTGAGCGCCGCTTCGAGCTTGTCCGCGGGCGTCTGGTTCAACACCTTGCAGAAGTTGACCAGCGCCTTCCACGCGGATTCGTTTTCACCGGACTTGATCTGGAACACTCTCTTGTAGTCTTCGACGTTGTCGCCGAAGTATTCCAAACCGCCGCGCCCGCCGGGGCTGCCGCGAACTTTCCACCGCGTGCCTTTGGTGGTCTTGTAGTGTTCGTTTAAGAACACCTTGTCGAACTGTTGCACACTGGCGTACACGCCCCAGCTCTCGCCGTTGATGACGACCTTCACGAAGTTCGCTTTTGGGGCCGGGATATACTGGTTCGCGATGTGCGAGTAAAGAACCGTACTCATCAGCGACGCGTCCTCGTGCGCGTTGAGTAGGTTGAGCGTCTTGTAGCCGAGGAGCCGCTGTTTGTCGTCGGCCATGTCGAACGACAGGTTGAGCGACCGCTTCGACCCCATACCGACGCCCATGTACGACGACATGCCGCGGAAGTGGACACCGACGTTCATGTACTTCTTTCCATCAACCGTCGCGGTCGCGGACACGTCCACATCGGTGTTGTGGAAATCTTGAATCTCCGATTCCCAGTCGGCGTTCTCGAACTCCAGGAATATCGTGCGGAGCACGGTCGCGTCGTAGAGCTTCGCGTTTGGGAAGCTCTTCGCATCTTCTGGCTTCACCTTCGGGCCGGGTTTGCCAGCTTCGCCACCCTTGCCAAAGCCTTTCGGGCCGCCGAATCCGAAGCCGCCTTTCGCGCCCGTCTTCGCGGCCTCGCGTGCGGGCTTGCGTTCTTCCGCATTCAACCAGCCGTCCTTGTTCTTGTCGAACTCGGCAACGAGTTTTCGCTCCTGCCCACCGGGCGGGCCTTTGCCGAACCCGCCCTTGCCACCCTTGTCGGGTGGTTGTGTGAACGCGCTCGGCGCGCACAGAGCGACCAGCACAGCGGCGAGAATCGCCACCGGCACCGCGAATAACCGTCGGTGCATTGTGATAGCCTCGTGTTGAGAAACAACGTCGGTGCGACTGGGGCCTGGGGCTTTCGCCCACAGGCTTCTTATGCTTCCGCTTTCCACTCCACACCCTGCACGCCTTCGGTGCGGTTCAGTTCGCCCACCAGCGCCAGCGGCGTGGCCCCGTCACGCAGGCGCAGTGCGTACGTCAGGTCGAGCGATGCTCCCTGCCGGACGGCGACTGCGGCGACCAGTTCCACGCCCTCGGCGTGTTTCGCGATGGTCGCCGCCAGCGGTCCCGCCGGATCGGTCCCGATCCCGACGCGAACCACCACCGTCGTCGGTCGCTTCGGCGCGACCGGCACGGACTTCTGCTCACCGCTGCGACCCCAGAGAGCCAGCAGCCACGCGACAAAGCCCACGATCGGGATGCCGACGACCGCGACGAGATACTCCCCGGTCCCCGCCGCCATGCCGACCACCACCGCGAAAATCACGAATGCGGTGTCGCGCGTGTCTTCCACCACGGAGCGAAACCGGACGATCGACAGCGCACCCACGAGCGCAAATGCCTGAGCGATGTTCTTGCCGATCACCATGCTCACCATTCCCAGGAGAATGGCGAGCAGCACCATCGTTGCCACGAACGAGGCGGCTTCCGCGCGGTTCTTCCTCTGCGTGAGGAAGTACGCCGCGCCCGCCGCGATCCCGAACATCGCCGCGAAGCAGATCCGCTGCGCGATGTCCTCGGGCGTCAGCAGAACAGTCGCGGGGGCTTCCATGAACGGGTTCGCGTCACCCCCGGACTTAGCCATTAGCAGACCCTTCCGCCTTGCTGAGATCTTTTGGAAGGGAAACAAGGCCGGCCGCCTGCACGAACGTCCGGTACTTCGAAACCGGGGTCGGCGTCAGCGCGAGATCCGCGACGATGCCCTTGAACAGCGCCGGCATCGCGGTGCGGAACTTGAACTCGCACACCACGCGATCCAGGAGCGGTGTCACCGCGCCCACGGCTTCGAGCTTCCACTCGTCAGCCAGCACCCCGCGAACGTTCCGGTCGAAGGTCAGACGCACCGTGCCGCCATCGGCCGTGCCCAGATACGCGACACGTTCGTACGCGACCCGGCATACCGGTTTCAGTTGCTTCTGAAGCAACTGACTGTGGAACCATTCGCCGGCCCACTCGCCGTTGAGCGAAGGTGCCGCGAGATCCGCGACTTCCGTCGCGTTGATCGGCACGCGTTGCTTCCGCACCTTGTCGCCGTTCTTCGTCTTGCGTTCCACGAACACCGGGCCAGCCACGCCATAGCGCCGCACGCGGTACTTGTCGCGGTTGTAGCCCTCGGTGCGATAGAATACGTCGAAGTTCGGCGTGTCGGTGTACACACTCGTCGTCTGGTAAGCGTTGCCCATCGCAGGGTCCGCATAAGCGTCGAGCGCGAGTTTCCCAGTCACGCGGGCGATCACCTGACGCACCTGCTCCTCGGTGAGCAGGAACTTCACCTCGTAAGCGGTTGCGCTGTCAGCGGTCGCGCCGGAGCCGAACAGCGACGGGGATTCCAGCCCGCTCGCGGCGGGCATCTGACCGTTCGACGGGGAACCGCACTCGCCTCCCCGTTGGGAATCGGACAGGTCCGACATTCTCACCGCTCCTTCACCCGTTCTTCAAACGGGGTTGCGTTGTGAAACGGAATCGGGCGGCTGTTCAAGACAGCCTAACCGCGGACTCTTTTCCCGGTGGGGAGTCACACCAATGCCTAACAGCGGAATGGAGGGGCATCCGCGGTGGGAGAGTAATTGAGTCTACCCGAATTATAACGATCCTGTCTACCGGACACTCACACGGGATTCACGGGCGTTTCATCTGTCGATACCCGGCGGCTCAACGGGCGCCGTGCGACCACGTCGCAACCACAAGAACGTTCGCCGCATCTTCACGGTTTGTTAATGATCTCCTGTAGCTAACTCCTCTGATGAAACGAAACGCGCCGCTCTTTTCAAGAGGTCACGCCGATGAGACTAGGCTACTGGGTCGCGACCGCGACGGTATTCGCGCTCGCGGGGGGAAACCTGTGGACACCTGTCGCGAGCGCCGCTCCCGAGCCAAAGAAGGCGCCCGCCGGCGCGGACGTGTTCGGGCACGAGAAAGTGTGGCAGTTCCACCTCTCGCTTACCGCGAAGGAATACGACGCGATGCAACCGGCACCGGGCGGCTTCGGCTTCCCACCGCCGAAGAAAGTTGAGCCGAAGCCCGGTGAGGTGAAACGCGAGACACACCGCAGCGCGTTCGGAACAGAGTTCCCATTGGCCGAAGCCTCACTCACCGCAGACGGCAAGACTATCGAGAAAGTTGGGCTTCGCTACAAGGGCAACTCGACGTACCTCTCCACCTCGCGCGGTCTGAAGCGTTCGTTCAAGGTCGATCTCGACCGCTACGGCGAGGCGGCCCGGTTCCACGGGCTGAAGTCGCTCACGCTCAACTGCGGCGTGATGGACGCAACGAAGGGCCGCGAGGCGCTCGCGTACTCGATCTACCGCGCCGCCGGCGTGCCAGCCCCGCGGACCGCGTTCGCGGAGGTCACGATCACCGTGCCCGGCAAGTACGACAAGGAACACGTCGGCGTGTACACGCTCGTCGAGGGCGTTGACAAGAACTTCCTGAAGATGAACTACAAGAACGACAACGGTCTGCTGATGAAGCCTGAGCGCATTCGCGGGTTGGACTACCTTGGCGAAGACTGGGCACGCTACAAGGACACCTACCAACCCAAGCGAGAAGCGACGAAAGAAGAAGTCAAGCGAGTCATCGACTTCACGAAGTTGGTGAACCAAGGAACTGACGCGGACTTCAACAAGGAGATCGTGAAGTACCTCGATGTCGATGCGTTCCTCAACTACATGGCCGCGACCGCGATCGTCGCGAACCTCGACAGCTTCTTCACGCTCGGCCACAACTACTGTCTTTACCTCCACCCAGGAACGAACAAGTTCCACTTCATCCCGTGGGATGTGGATCTGGCGTTGGGCAACTTCGCGTTCATGGGCACTGCCGAACAGCAGATGGATCTGAACCTCTCGAAGCCGTACGCGCAATCACGCCTTGCCGACCGCGTCATGGCGAACAAGGAGTTTGCGGACAAGTACCAACAGGTTCTGAAGGAACTGGTGCCTCGCTGCTTCGCGAAGGAAAAGGTGCTGAAGGAAATCGCGGATATCGAGAAGACCGTGAAGCCGTTAATCGAGAAGGAAACGAAAGCGATCGCAGCACGAAAGGAACCCGCCGGTGGCGGCTTCGGTGGTCCTGGTGGCTTCGGTGCGGCCCCGCCGGACCTGCGGAAGTTCGTGGAGAAGCGTTCGGAGTCGATTGCGGCGCAACTGGCGGGCACAAGCAAAGGCTACACACCGGCCGGGTTCGGCTTCGGCCCGCCGCCCGCTCGCCCGTTGCCGGGTGACGTACTCCCGCCGAACGTCCAGAACACGCTTCAGATGACGGCCGCGCAGAAGAAGGAACTCGCGGACTTGCAGAAGGAGGTGGATTCGCGACTGGAGAAGATCCTCACCCCAGAACAGCGCGCCCAACTGAAACGAATGCGCGACGGCGGCTTCGGCCCGCCGAAGATGCCGTAAGGGAGGCAAGTCCAGAGGTGACCGCTTGCCTGTTCTCCCTTGCGGTGCTGTGTCGAAATCCGGATGGGTTCGTGCAACTACCCCTCACCCGCTCGCTACCTTTAGGCTTCGCGAGCGATGAGGGGGAGCCACACCAGGACTCCCCATCGATCACCCCACGGTGAATTTGGTGGCTTCGATGTCGCAGCGACCGGATTTCTTGAACGGGCGCGGCATCGGTTGAGCCGCACCCTTCGTGTCGATGGTGCGACAGCGCAGCGTGTATTCCCCCGCTGGCAACCCCGGAAGCAACGTAGCCCAGTGCGCCTTCGCCAGCCGCATCGGCCACTCCTTCGGCTTGCCGGTCGCGTCGAAGCCCATCGTGCTTTTCGGGATCGCGTCACCCGGCAGATCACCACCGAACTTCTTCGGTAGCGGGAGGATCGTCGCGTCGATCCACGGGGCGGTAGTGAAATACGGATCGTCCTTGTCCCAGCCTTTCCCCGACGGACTCACCCACACTTGAACCTTCGACAGCCCCGAAATGCCTGACTGCGCGTACCCGGTCACTGGCAGCGGCGTGTTCGCCTTCGCGTTGTTGGGAACGTGCAGCGACGCGGCGAACGTCTTCATCGGGCTATCGACGTCGTTGTTCTGCGTGCCGTAGGTGTCGTTCGCGTGGTAGAGGTTGCTCAACACGAGGTGCGTGAGCCACTTCACCGACTTGTAGCCGTAGTGTTCCGGCACGACTATCCGCACGGGGGCGCCGCGTTCCGGCGTGAGCCACTCGCCATTGAGTTTGTAACACGCGATCACCGGCGGCAGGTCGTCGTAGTCTTCGAGTACGCGTCCCACGGGTAGCGAACTGCGGAACTGCTGTTTCGGGTCGTCGTTGTGGAAGCCGTAGTAGAACACGCGGCGTAGGTTCTCTTTCGGTTGTGTCAGCCAGACGAGGGTGCGCAGCGGCACGCCTTCCCAGATGCCCATTCCGAGCGGGCAGCCGATGTTGAGGCACGTCATCACCTTCGCGAACCGCACCGCGTGCTTCTCGCCAAGTTTGAGCAACGCATCGAAGTCGATCGCGGTGTTGTCCTTCTTGGTGAACTGCTTGCCGAGGGTCGCGGGGTTCTCCGGGTCGGAGATGATTTCGAGCTTCCACGTTTCGCGTGTGAGGCCCACTTCCTTCTTCTTCTCGAGCGGCAGCGTGTGCGGAACCGGGCGTCCGCGTGACACGTCGCCGAACTTGGCCTGCGTGGTGAAGTAGCTTTCGAGTTTCTCCAACACCAGCGAGAGTTCTACGGGCGTGTCGGCCGCGTGCGCGTTGTCCGCGACAGCGGAACCGGCCGCGATCGTAACCCCGCACCGGAGGAAGAACCGCCGCGTGAGGTCGTTGTGCTCGGTAAGGAACTGTTTCGCCTCGCTCATGGCTGTGCCCTTCGTACACCAAGGTTGAAACGTTTCGCTGATAATACCCCGGAGTGCGCAACATGGCATCGAATATCTGTCGGTGGGGGATCCTGGGCGCGGCCAATATCGCGCGCAAGAACTGGAAGGCGATCCGGCTTGCGGAGAACGCCGCCCTGACGGTTGTCGCGAGCCGTGAACCGGCGCGGGCAAAGGAGTGGCTCGACGCGAACCAGTCGGAGTGCCCCTTCCCGACGGCACCAGTCGCGTGCAACTACGAGGAACTCCTCATGCGCCCGGACGTGGACGCGGTGTACATTCCGCTGCCGACCGGTATCCGACGCGAATGGGTCGTAAAAGCGGCAAACGCCGGTAAGCACGTCCTCTGCGAGAAGCCGTGCGGCCCAAACGCGACCGAACTTCTCGCGATGTTGGATGCTTGTAACGCGAAGAACGTGCAGTTCATGGACGGCGTGATGTTCATGCACAGCAAACGGCTACCACTTCTACGCTCCGTGCTCGACGACAACGAAACCGTGGGCCAACTCCGGCGCATCACGTCGCAGTTCAGTTTCGCTGCCGACGAAGGCTTCCTGAAGGGGAACATTCGCGTTAGCCGCGAGATGGAACCGCTCGGAGCCCTCGGCGATCTCGGCTGGTACAACATCCGCTTCGCGCTGTGGGTGATGAAGTACTCGCTGCCGACGAAGGTGAGCGGAAGAGTGCTAACCGAAAACACCAGCGGCGTGCCGATGGAGTTCTCCGCGGAGCTGTTCTTCCCCGGAGGCGTGTCCGCGTCCTTCTACTGCTCGTTCAACACCGAACTGCAACAGTGGGCGCACGTGAGCGGCACGAAGGGCAGCATCGCGCTGCGCGACTTCGTGCTTCCGTACTATGGGTGCGAAGCGGAGTTCGTCGCGGACCGGCCGGTGTTCAACGTGAAGGGCACGCGCTACCACTGGGAGAGCCACCCGAAACGCTATGCCGTGACGGAGTACAGCGACGGCTCGCCCGACGCGGCGGAAACGAACATGATCCGCACGTTCAGCGGACTGGCGATGTCAGGCAAACTCGACTCGACGTGGCCCGACATCGCGCTGAAGACGCAGGTCGTACTGGATGCGTGCCTCGCTTCCGCGCGTGACGGCGGGGCGCTGGTCGACGGAGGGGCTTGCGCTGTGGACTTGTAACTCAGCCGCGTTCGGCCGAGTTCGCGTCTTCCCCGTCGATGAGTTTCTGTAACTTTTTGGCGATGGGTGAGAGCTTCATTGTTCCGAAGGAACCCTCCTGGCGTTGAGCCTT
>SXID01000093.1 GCA_005772955.1 Planctomycetia bacterium | reverse complement strand
GTGGTGACAGGCCAGCGGCCTGTCACCACGACTGCCGCAGTCACCGCCAACTGATGACATCTTCGCCGAAGCGATCGTTCAGCGCCTTCTTGCCCTTCGCGCCTGCGGTCTGCTCGTCTACGGTGAGCGTCTTGAGGTTCTTCAGGTACTTCGACTTGGCGAGCGCCAACGCGCCGACGGGACCGATCTTGTTGCCGTTGAGGTCGAGTTCGGTGACGTACTCAAGCACTTTGCTGTTCGCGAGGGCCGTGATCGCGCTCGGGCCGAGTTTGTTGTCCCACAGCTTCAACGTAGCGAGCGCGGGGAAGCTCTTCGCGGCATTCGCGAGCGCGATGCCGCCGCGGTTCGTGAGCCGGTTGCGCGACAAGTCGAGCGTTGTCAGTTTTGGGAATTTGCCCTCGAAGAACTCCTCCGCGCCCGTTGCGCCGAGTTCGCAGTTGTCGAGCGAAAGCGTCGTGAGCATGCCCGCGAAGAGCGCGTTCGCGAGGCTCGCGGGTGCCGTCGCGCGGAGCGGCACGCTGTTGAGTTTGAGCGACTGCAGCGCTGGCAATGCGCACCGGGTTAGCTCCGCGAACGCGCCCGGTTGGAAGTTGGCGCTATCCAGGTCGAGACGCTGGAGTGTCTTCGCGAACGCCGCCCGGCGGAACAGACCCGCATCGATCGGGTTCAGTTCCGTGCTGCCAAGACCGAGGTCGGTGAGTCGCGGGTGCGCGCTGGTGAGCAGGTTTTCCAGCACGTCCAGATCGTTCGCGTTGCGGCTAATGTCGAGGCGCTTCAGGTTGCCAATCCGGGCGCTCGTGACAAGTTGAGAGACCTCGTGCCGACCGAGATTGCACCCCGCAAGGTCGAGAGCCTCCAGACGAGCAAGCCCCGGCCACGCCACGAGCGCCGCGGCGCCGCGTTCGCCGATCTCGTTGCCGTTCAGGAGCAACGTCCTGAGGCCAGTGAGGTGTTTCGATTTGAGAATCCTCGCGAGGGCTTCGCCAGCCAGGTCCGCGTGCGAGAATTCCAACTCTTCGATCTGCGCGAGTTGCCGCACTTTCGCGAGACCCGGATCGATCTGCCCTTTCTCGAACTCCAGTTTCCGCAGGAACGGTGCCGCGGCGAACAGCCGGTCAGCACGCTCCGGCAGCAACCCGGGCCGGTCGATGACCACTTCCTCGATAACGCCGCGCGGGATCGAGAGCCACAGCCAGGGGACGAACCGCCCGTAGAACTCGGGTCGCGGGCCGAGTTTGCCGAGCGCCGAGTACCAGTCCTCCGCGTGCGCGTCGACCAACCCCTGTTGGCGGGTGTTCTTTTCGTCGAACCCTGGTTCGCCGGGCTTCAGGTGTTCGAGTTCGACGCATAGCCTGATGAAGTCGCCCTGTGAGTCACCTTTCTCGGTGAGGTAGTCGGCGTACACGAGGTATCCGGTTTCGTCGTCGCGTTGCTGGATGATGGCGTTGATAAGCGCCGTTTCCTCGGCGCTGCGGCGGAACCGTTTACCTTTCGTGACGGCCTTTGCGAACTCACCGAGACCGTGCGCCGCGTCATGGAAGAAAGCAGCGCCGCGCAGTTCTACCGGTGTCTCGGGGTGCCACATCATGACCGTCGGCGAGTCGTTCTCGTCGCTCTGGGTCCACAGGAGAAAGTAGTTGTTGTCGTCTCCGCTTTTGTGCGGCTTGGTGAGCATCTTCGTGAGTCGCGCGTCGAGTTCGGCGCGTTCCTCGGCGGTCATCTCCGGGCCGGTCGGCGGTGCGGGTTTGGCCTTCACGGCGCGCTTGCGTGCCATCGAGATACCTCGTGCGTCCCGGATGCTTGCCGCAGTTTACGTGTCTTCGTCCAGGTAGTCGAGACTCAACTGCTTGCCGAAGCGGGCGAGGAGTTGAGTCTCGCTCGCAGACGAGATGCGCGTGGGCAAGGTGAGCGAAAGTAACTTCAGGTTCGCGAAGGTATGGTTGGTGAGGATCGCGTCCACATCGTAGTCGGCCAACGCGAGGCGCGGCGTGTCCTCGTCCGGGTTCGCGATGATAGCGGCGAGGAATGCCTTGCGGTCGTCCACGGGCGAACCCTCCACTATGTCTTCTCTTCTTTCTCCACTTCCTTCTTCACATAGTCTTTGAACGCCGCCATGTTGTAGCTGATGAACAGGAACGCGTGATTCAACGCCTGGTACGTCTCGTCTTCGGGATCGTCGGCATAATCCTTACGCAGCGCGTAGAGTTTCGCGAGCAACTGATCGGCGTTCGGCACGGAATGGACCCTCGCACTTTGGAGGTGAATTTGGGAAGCGAGCCCAACCGATGTGGATTCTACCCATCTTGACGCGTCGCGGCACGCGGTGCTACCGTTCCGCGCCGCGCATCAGTTTAAGGGGATGCGCACTCCGGTAGGTCAGAGGCTCCCGATGGTCCGCCGCGTCAGTCAGTCGCTGGTTGCCTGGTTCCTCATCTGGGATTTGGCCCTCACCGCCGGGGCGTGGGTCGGCGCATATTACGTGCGGTTCTACACCGGGCTGTTCTCGATCCACCGCGGCATCCCCGACTTCGGTCTGTACATCCGCGCGCTGCCGCTGATACTGCTCGTGGGTATGATCGCGTACCGCATCGCGGGGATGTACGAGGTTCACAGGTTACGCCGGTTCCGCGAAGAACTCGCGGCTGTCGCGAAGGGCGTGGGGCTGATGTCGCTCCTCGTCATGGCGACGAGCTTCGCGCGGCAAGCACAGCACGAGTCGCGCGGCGCGATGGTGATGTTCGCCATAGGCACGTTGTTCAGCCTCCTCGTCACGCGCCGGGTCAGTTGGAGTGGGATGCGCCGGCTCCGCGCCCGCGGCGTGAACCAGAGCCACGCGCTCGTTGTCGGCACCGGTCGTCTGGCGCGGCGCACGGTCCGCACGCTCCGCGCAGTGAACTGGTCCGGCATTCAGCCGGTGGGCTACGTCGAGGACGATGGGCATCGCGGGTCCGGTGCCGATCTGCCGCTCCTCGGCTCCCTCGCGGACCTGCCCGCGCTCGTCGAGAAACACCACATCGAACACGTATTCGTCGCGCTGCCGCTCAATCGTTACGCGGACGCACGTCGGGTCTTCGCAGCGCTTTCGCAGACACTCGTGGACGTGCAACTGATTGCGGACCTTCCCGCGATGGCCGGGATGACGTTCACCACAACGCAGATTCACGGGATGACTGTAATCGGACTGCGCGAGAACCCGCACCACGGACTGAACAGGATCGTGAAGCGGGTGATGGACATCATTCTCGCGTCGCTCGCGATTGTGCTGCTGGCACCACTGATGGCGCTCATCGCGGTGCTGATCAAGTTTACCAGTCCCGGACCCATTCTCTACCGCCAGGAGCGGTGCGGGCTGAACGGCTCCTCATTCATGATGCTGAAGTTCCGTTCGCTACGCGTTGATGCGGAAGCAAACGGGCCGCAGATGACCGCGAAGAACGACCCGCGGCGCACACGTCTAGGCGCACTTCTGCGAACTACGAATATGGACGAGTTACCGCAGTTTTTCAACGTGTTGTGGGGCGACATGAGCATCGTCGGCCCGCGGCCGGAGCGCCCGGTATTCGTCAGGCAGTTCGCGAAGTCGATCCCGAACTACAACGCGCGCCACGCGGTGAAGGCCGGTATCACCGGTTGGGCGCAAGTGAACGGCTGGCGCGGCAACTCGTCGCTCCGCAAACGGATCCAGTTCGACCTGTACTACATCAGCCACTGGAACCCGCTCTTCGATCTCCGAATTATTTTCCTAACAGTATGGCGGATGCTCTTTTCCAAGCAGAAGCACGCCTATTAGTTGCGGGTGCGGGTGTTCGCGGTATCATCTCTGGGCGGTCACGGACACCACCCCCTTCGCCGAGCCGCCGACTCCGTACAAGGGGCCGCCGAAGTGAGATAGAAGTATAGTGCCGACCACGCTCACACTTTCGCGGAGAGGATTGCTGGGAACTCGACATCTCCGCGAAGGTGTGAACGCGTCTGACGCTCATGAGGTTGGAACAGTTGTTGGCCCGGTCGGCGGTTCGCGTTTCGGTTTCTCGCTTCGTGACTCAGGTTGCGGTGGGCGCGTCGTCGGTGACCGGCGTGGGCTTCGTGGCCGATGCGCTCGCGACCTCGGTAGGTGCGCTGCCGTTCGTGGACGGAGCCAGCCCAACCGACTTTGCGTCCTTATCCAGTTTCATCTTGCGCGGTTTTTTCTTTTTGGTTTCCGCCGGCTTCCCCAACTTCCGTACCTGCTCTTCCATCTTCATGCCCGGCTGGAACGTCACGACGTTCTTGGACTCGACATTTACCGGGGCACCGGTGCGCGGGTTCCGCGCCTTGCGCGGTTTCCGCTGCTTCACTTCAAACACGCCGAAGTTGCGCAGTTCAATGCGCCCCTCCTCCACGAGCGTGGTAATGATCGCCTCGAACGTCCACTGCACGATTTCTTTCGTTGCCAGTTGCGTGAGGTTGTGCTTCGGAATCAGTTTTTCTTTGTTCGCGCGGTCGCAGATTGTCTTGACGATTTCTTTCTTGGTCACGAGTGGTCCCTCGGTTGAGTCGGCCCGATTCGTCATCCGGGAACGTCCTAAGTCTAGGCGGCGCACAGAGTCGCGTCAAGAGAATAGAGTATCACGAGTTGCGGCGAATCAGAGCGACGAACAGAACCACGAGCGCGAGCGCGACAATCGCCAACTCTGGCACGCGGCGCAACACGATGAACAACCCAGACCCGGTGTTCGCGCGGCGCCTGGCGCGGGTGGCGATCGCGTGTTCGCGTAGCGAGTTTCGCTCGCGCTGGAGCGCATCATAGCCACGGCGCCAGTCGCGCGCGAGGGCTTGCCGCTGCGAGGGCTGGAGTGTACGCACCGTGTGAATCGCATGGGGCGATCGCACGAGGGCCGCGACGATACCGCCCGGCGTGTGTGGCGCACTCAAGACGCAGGCGACCGCCGGAATTGCGCGTCGCGCGTCTGCGAGTGCACGCAGGAACCTGAGCACCGCGACAGGGGTCGCGAGCGATTCGGCCGGGTCGCCCATCACCGCGCGAAGGGCTTCCCATGCGCGGATCGCGCGTCGAAGTGCTATAAGCCGCCGGTAGAGCGTCCGCGGTTTGATCGGGATTGGGGGCGGAATAGACGTCGGACGTGGTTTTGGGCTGGCCGGTGCGTCGGGAACCACCTCATACGCGGGCGGCAGTTCCTCCGCGAGTTGATCGTCCGGCACCACCTCGTAGGGCAGCGGTGCCGGCGTTTCGACCACTTCGTAATGCGGGTTCGGTGCTGCGCCGGGTGGGCTGAGTCCCGGCCCGAACGGCGCCTCGGTTGGCGATTCTGCCTCGTGTTGTTGCCAAAGCTCTTCGGCGAGCGGTTCGTCCTCGACCACCTCGAATGGGGAGGGCGCGATACCCAACCCGCGATCGTAGCCAGCGCGGGCGACTGGGTCCGTGAGGCACACGAGCGCCTGCGCGAGCCGGTTCATGCCGTCGGTCACAGCGTCTGGATGGAGGAGTTGGTGCGGCCGTAGGAGTTCCATGCGGTCGAGCACGCGGGCCTCGATCTCGGCGAAGTCGCCGATTCCGCGTGGTAGGCCGAGTAGCGCGTAATGGTCCGGTGGCCACACACCGGGCGGCAGTCCGAGCCACGAACGCAACCGCTCAGAAGTTCCAGGTTCCAAGTTCCAGGTTCCAAGTTCCAAGTTGAAGTCAGGAGCATCGTGCCATTCTGGGCCTTTGGTTCGGAACTTGGAACCTCGAACTTGGAACTTGGAACTTTACCGAGGTGGGGCAAGCCGGCTTGTTCCACACAGGCGGGGAGATTATAACGCCACGCCCGGTGGCGCGTATTTCAGTGATTCGCGAGAGATAGAGGGCGATGCGGAACTTCCGGCGCAGTGTGTGGTTTTCGTGGCCCTACCGACGCAGGCTGGCGGCATCGATCCTCTGCGCGATGGCCGTGGCCGTCTTGTGGAGTGTGAACCTCGGCGCGATCTTCCCCGTCCTGAAACTCCTCAAGAACCAGCAAAATCTCCACCAGTGGGTCGATACGGAGATCGGCGATCACGAGAAGCAACGCGACCTGCACGCGGCAGAAGTCACGAAACTGAACCTCGCGTTGGCGGACCAGAAGACGAAACCGGACACGCCGGAGCGCGAGAAGCGGACGCGGAATTACTCGGCGAACCTCGCGAGTGAAACCGACGCGCAGGACTACCACGCGAACTGGGTCGCGCGTTACCAGTGGTTGAAAGTACGGGTGATACGCTACCTCCCGACCGACCTGTTCGAGACATTCCTGTGGATCATCGGTGCGGTCCTGGTTTGTGTGGCGGTGAAGGGCGCATTCGAGTTCCTTCACGAGTCGCTCGTGGGCCGGGTCACGCACCGCACGCTGTTCGACCTGCGTAACTCGTTCATTCGCCGCGTCCTGCGGCAGGACGTGCGTCAACTCCAGGCGGCCGGCACGAACGACCTGATGGCGCGATTCACCAATGACACGGAACAGGTCGGAGCCGGCTTGAAGGTGCTTTATGGAAGGGTGATTGCGGAACCGCTCAAGGCGGTCACTTGCTTCGTGGCTGCGTTCTTGATCTGTTGGCAACTCACTCTCGCGTTCGTTGTTGTGGTGCCGCTTGCGCTGTATGTGCTGGTGCAGGTCAGCAAGGCGATGCGGAAAGCGGCGAAGAAGGCGCTACAGCGGATGTCGGCGATGTACAAGATCCTGAACGAGATGTTCAGCGGGATCCGGGCAGTGAAGGGGTTCACGCGGGAGGCGCACGAGCGTCGCCGGTTCCGGGTCGCGAACCGTGAGTTTTATCGCAAGGCGCTCAGGCTGGTGAACATCGACGCCTTCACCAACCCCGCGATCGAGGTACTGGTGGTGTTGTCGGTGAGCTTCGCGCTGTCCGCGGGGGTGTACCTGGTACTGACCGGCGGCACGCGCATCTGGGGCATCCCGATGTGCTCCCAACCACTCAGTTTCGAGACGCTGTTGCAGTTCTACGTGTTCCTCGTCGCGATCGCGGACCCGGTGCGGAAACTGTCGAGCGTCTACACGAAACTTCAGGGCGCGGAAGCGGCGTCGGCCCGCATCTTCGAGGTATACGACCGCGAGCCGACGATCCGCGGGAACGCGGATGGCCCGCGTCTCAAAAAGGTGAAGAAACAGATCGAGTTCCGGCACGTGTGCTTTGCGTACAACCCGACCGCGGACCAGCCGACGCTCGACAACGTGAGCCTGACCGTGAAGGCCGGCGAGACCGTTGCAGTGGTCGGCGGCAACGGGTGCGGGAAGACCACCCTCCTCGCCCTGCTCCCCAGGTTCTTCGACCCCGATTCCGGCGCGGTCCTTATCGACGGCGTGAACCTACGCACCGCGCACCTCCGGTCGCTTCGCAAGTTGCTCGGTGTCGTCACACAGGATACGCAACTGTTCGACGACACGGTGTTCGCGAACATCTCCTACGGCAAACGCGGCGCCACGCGAGAAGAGGTGATCGAAGCCGCGAAGAAGGCCCGTGCGAACGACTTCATCGAGAAGAAAGAGGGCGGGTACGACGCCTTGATGGGTACGGGTGGGAGCAACTTCTCCGGCGGTGAGCGACAGAAGATCGCGCTCGCGCGGGCCATCCTTCGCGACCCCCAGATCCTGATCCTCGATGAGTTCACCAGCGCCATCGACACGCCGAGCGAGGCCGACATTCACGCCGCGATCAAGGAGTTCGTGAAGGGTCGCACCACGTTCCTCATCACGCACAAGTTGCACACAGTCCCGGAGATTGCTGACCGCGTCGTGATGATGGACGCGGGCAAGGTGCTCGACATCGGCACGCACGCGGAACTGCTCGCGCGGTGCGAACCATATCGCCGACTGTTCGAGTCGGTCCAACTGTGGAAGGCCGCCTAACGTGTTGTCTCTGCGAGTACGTTGGCGCCGCGAGGGAAACGCGCTCGCTCGCCTTCGGCTCGCGGCTAACGGGCTGACCCCTCTCTTCCTTGTCTTCGCGCTCGTCGCGCTGTTCTTCTTCCAACTCGGCGCTCGCGATCTGGTGAGTAGCCACGAGGCCCGCGCCGCGCAGAATGCGCAGCGGATGCTCGACACCGGTGATTGGGGCCTTCCAACCCTCTTCGACGAGCAGCGTGACTTGCAGAAGCCGCCCGGCTTCTACTGGCTCGTTGCGGCGGTGGGGTGCCTCAACGGTGGGCACGTCTCGCCGTGGGTGACGCGATTCCCCGCTGCCGCGAGCGCGATTGCGGCGGTGCTACTCCTTTACGGTTTCCTCCGGCGCGAAGGCTACGCGACCGGTGCGCTCGTCGCGGCGGTCGCGCTCGCGACTGGGAACCACTTCGTCGCGATCGGGCGCACGGCCCGCATCGACGTGCCGCTGACGTGTGCCGTCGCGGTGGCGCTGCTCGCGTTCTACCGCGGGTGTTGTGCCGGCGACCGGCGCAGCGCGCACGGCTGGTTCCTCCTGTCGGCTCTTGCGGCCGGGGTCGCGGTGATCCTCAAAGGCCCGGTAGCGCTGGCCCTCGTCGGAAGCACGGCCGTCGCGTTCATGATTGTCGAGCGGTTCGCGTCGCCCGCGTCCGAGCGCCCACGGCTGCGGCTGCTCTCCGCGGTCTTTGGTGTGGTTGTGGTCGCTTTGGTCGCGCTGCCGTGGTTCGTGTGGGCACAGCACGCGACCAACGGCGAGTTCGTCCGCGTTTTCTTCTGGCACCACAACGTCGAGCGGTTCGCGGGCACGTCGGAGACGCTCGCATCGCACCCGTGGTGGTACTACGGCCCGCGGTTCACGCTCGCGTTCATGCCGTGGACGCTGTTATTTGTCCCGCTCGCGGTGTGGGGAATGTGCTCCGGGCTTTGGAAGGAATCACGCCCGTTCCGGTTCGGGGTGGTGTGGCTCATGGTGATGCTGCTGTTGCTGTCGGCGGCTCGCTTCAAGCGCGCGGATTACCTGCTCCCGGCGTTCCCAGGCGCTGCGCTCGCGCTCGGGTGTGCCGCCGAACTGTGGCTCACCTCACGCGCGAACCCGCGTTCGGTGACGCACGCGAAGTGGGCGTTTGGGTTCTTGACCGCCGGCTCGCTCGCGGTGTGGCCAGTGATGTGGTTCGCGGTGGAACCGGCAGAAGCGTCCCGGCAGGAGAAGAAGCCATTCGCTTCGGCGATCCGTGAAGATGCTCCCAAACCGCAAACCGTTCTGCTGTTTCGGACCGAGTCGCACCTGCTCGCCTACCATCTCGGCTCACCGCTGCATACTTTGGTGGAGTGGGGCGAGTTGAAGGAAGTGCTCGCGGCGAACGGTCCGCATGTGGTCGTGATGCCGCCGGAGTATGTTGACGACGCGGAGCGCATCACCGGGCGCAAGTTGATGCCGGTCGCGTCGCTCGCGGATTTCACTTCTGTTCGCCCGCCCCGCCCGTTGGTGTGCCTCCGCACCGCGGATTAGAACAACAACCTCTCCCCCAACCCCCTCTCCTAAAAAGGGAGGGGGAGTCTGCATTCCTCCCCCTCCCTTTTTAGGAGAGGGGGTTGGGGGATGAGGTTCTTGAGAAACCCATGGCAAAGTCTGCTGCCCCGCGCGACGGCGTGACCGTCGTCATCCCGGCGCACAACGCGGTCACGCACCTCGAAAGGATGCTACCTGCGTGGGGCGTCCTGCTGAACAACCTGAACCGACCGTTCCAGCTAATCGTCGTGAACGACGGTAGCACAGACGGCACTGCTTCCGCGCTCGAAAAACTGGGGTCACGCGTGCCGCACCTCCGCGTGCTGACGCACGACGCCCGCCGCGGGTTCGGCGCGTGCCTTCGCACGGCGCTCGCGGAAACGACACAACCGCTCTTCCTGTACGCGGGAATCGACGGTCAGTATACGCCCACCGATATCCGCCCGATGCTCGAACGCATCGAACTGCGAGACGAAGTGTTCGGCAAGCAACCGGACCTCATCAGCGGTGCTCGCGCCGGTCAACCGCGTCCGACTTTCATGAAGTGGCTCGGCGGTGCGTGGAAGCTGTTCTGGCGCGTGTTCGCAGGGCTGCCGATCGTGGGCTCGCCGCCGTGGTATGGGTGGTCCGAGTGGCGGTATCGGGCACAAGCGGGATGGGTGTTTGGCGTCCCGCTCGCGGACGTGAACAGCGCGTTCAAGCTCTATCGGACCGCGTTCCTAAAGCGGTTCCCGATCCAGTCCGACGGCGACTTTGTTCACACGGAACTCGTCGCGAAGGTGACGTTCCTTACGAGCATCATGGACGAGATACCACTGACTCCAAAGGTCGATCCACACCCGGCGCTCGGCCCGGTGTCCGCGGACCGAAGGAAAGTGTTCAGCGCGCCGGAGTTCGCGATTCCCACCGCGCCCGAAGCGAAGCCACCCGACGCGCGCAACGTACACACACCTACAGCGGAACCGGACGTCGGGGGACGCGCCTCCCCCGACTCTCCAGACCCCGCGTCATGAACCGCATTCTGTTCATCACCGGGAAGCTCGCGGAGCCGTCGCTGCGGCGTGTGGTGGACGAACTCGCGCCGAAGGCCGGCTTCGATCCACACGTCGCCGTTCTGCCGATCACCGTCGCCGCGCTGATGACGACCGACTGGGTCGCGCGGCACCTGCCAGGGCTCCCACCGAACATCGATCAGGTACTGCTGCCCGGTTTCTGTCGCGGCGAAATTGAGGACGTGTCGCGCGCTGTCGGTGCGCCCGCGGCGCGCGGCCCTATCGACCTGCGAGACCTGCCGGAGTTCTTTGGTAAGCAATCAAGCCCGCCGCGCGACTACGGGAAGTTTGACATCGAGATTCTCGCGGAGGTGAACCACGCCGCGACGAAGTCGCTCGACGCGATCCTCACCGAAGCACGCCGCTACCGCGCGAGCGGTGCCGACGTGATCGACCTCGGCTGCGACCCCGGCCCCGCATGGACCGGCGTCGGCGACACGGTTCGCGCTCTTCGCGCCGACGGGTCCCGCGTTTCGATCGATTCGTTCAATCCTGGCGAGGTAGACGCAGCGCTCGCGGACGGCGCGGAACTCGTACTGAGCGTAAACAGCACGAACGTTGAGCACGCCCGCCGCTGGCACACCGCGCACCCGCAGGTCGAAGTCGTCGCGATCCCCGACACGCCGAACGACCTTGATAGTCTCTCGCGCACGGTAGGCATTCTTCGCGACATCGGCATCGCGCATCGGCTCGACCCGATCCTCGAACCGATCGGGTTCGGGTTTGCCAATTCGCTTGGCCGATACGTTGAGACGCGCCGCCGCTTCCCGGACGCGGAACTGATGATGGGCGTGGGTAACCTTACCGAACTGACCGACTCTGACTCCGCCGGCTTAAACGTGTTGCTCGCAGGGTTCTGTCAGGAGCTCGGTGTGCGCAGCGTACTCACCACAGAAGTGATCAACTGGGCACGCTCGTCGGTGAAAGAATTCGACCTCGCTCGCCGGCTCGTCTTCCACGCGGTTCGCGAGAAGGTGTTGCCGAAGCGTCTCGAACCGGGGCTGGTGATGCTTCGCGATCCAAAGGTGTATGAGCAAGGCGAAGAAGCGATGCAGGAACTGGCCCGCCGGGTGACCGACCGGAACTACCGCATTTTCGCGGAGCGGGGCGAACTTCACGTGCTAAACGGGAGCGTGTACCTCAGGGGAACTGACCCGTTCACGTTGTTCGCGCAACTCGCGGCAACTGACCCAAAGCTCGACGCTTCGCACGCGTTTTATCTCGGCTACGAGTTCGCGAAGGCGGTGACGGCGCTCACGCTCGGCAAGGCGTACACACAAGACCAGGCGCTGCGCTGGGGCTTCCTCACTGTACCGGAGAAGAGCCACCGCAACCCGGAACGGCCGGGTGAATAGTGGTTTCTCTTTGCTCGTCTAACTCGTTGGCGTAAACTGAATTGATATCGAAACGGCTCACGCGGGCCGTGTTGTTCTCCCCTTCACCAAAGGACGCCACGATGCGCCTGCTCTGTGCCGCCGCACTGTCACTGTCCGTGGGCCTGTGGATCGCCTACGCCCAGGACAAGAAGCCGGCCGATGCGCCGAAGAACGACCGCGCGGAGAGATTCGCCGCGATGAAGAAAAAGTTCGAGGACGAGAACAAGGATCTCGCCGCTCAACTCGCGAAAGCCGACACTCCCGCCACCGCGCGCGCGATTCAAGCTGAGATGCGCGAACTCGTCCTGCTCACCGCGAGCAAGGTGTTTGAACTCGCGAAGGCCGACCCGAAGGACGCGACCGGGTTCGAAGCGGCCTCGTTCATCGTGCAAACAGCCGGCAAGGTCGGCGCCACCGGCGGCGATGTCGAGAAAGCCGTCGAACTGATCGCGGAGCATCACGCGGCCAATCCGAAGGTCAAGGACATGCTCATCCCCGCGATGCGCCTGGGCGACGCCGGCGACAAACTCATCAAGGCCGTGTCCGAGAAGGCCACGGACAAGGAAACGAAGGGCACTGCGATGTTCATTCGCGGGTACAAACTCGCTCAGGGGATCGAGGACGAGGAAGACGAGAAGAAGGTCGCGACGATGGTGAAGGAAGCCACCGAGTTGCTGCAGGCGGCCGCGAAGGAAGCCCCGGACGCGAAGATCGGCAACGGCACGATTGCCACCTTCGCCACGAAGGAAATCGAGGGGCTGAATGCGCTCGCGTCGCTTGGCGTTGGCAAGCCGGCCCCAGAGGTCGAATCGCTCCTGCTCGACGGCAAGAAGGTGAAACTCTCCGATTACAAGGGCAAGGTTGTACTGCTCGACATCTGGGCGACGTGGTGCGGGCCGTGCAAGGCGATGATCCCACACGAACGCAAGCTCGTGGAGAGCATGAAGGGCAAGCCGTTCGAGTTGATCAGCGTGAGCGTCGACAACAAGAAGGAGACGCTTGAGAAGTTCCTGGAGGGCGAGAAGATGCCCTGGACGCACTGGTGGCAAGAGGGCCAGGACAACCCAGTGATGAAGAAGTACCGGGTGCGCGCGTTCCCGACGCTGTACGTGATCGACCACGCCGGCGTGATTCGCCATAAGTGGGTCGGCAACCCCGGTAACGAGAAGATCGACGCCGCCATCGAGGAATTGGTGAAGGCCGCGGTGAAGGCGAAGGGTTAAGTTCTTGTACGGTCGTGTAGCCGCGACACGAAGTGGAGCGCAAACCTTCGCGCTCCTCTTCGCGTCGCGGCTACGCCGTTTGTTATACTTCAAACATGGACACCGGCGCACCACTTCGGTTCGACGTGCGCCCAGTCGAGACGCCGCCGGGCGGTCCGCTGGCGGTGGAGCTGGTGCCCGCCCCTGACTCGTGGGCGGTGGCCCGCAAGTTGGCGCACCTCCCGCACCTCCTGTTCCTCGACTCCGCCGAGAAGCATACCGACAGGGGAAGGTACTCCTATGTGAGCGCCGATCCTTACGGCATCTCGTCTGACTTTGCTGGGCGACGACAGATGGAGATGTCCCCACGTCGCATCGCTACTCTCCCCGGACTACCGCCATTTCAAGGCGGGCACGCGGGACTGTTTGGTTACGGGCTTGGACGCCTGCTTGAGAATATACCCGCTGCGCGAGGTGACGAGTTCGCGGTTCAAGACCTCGTACTCGGGTGCTACGACTGGATCGCGTCATTCGATCATCAGGAGCGCCGCGCGTGGTTGGTTTCAACGGGCGAAATGGGCGCCGAGTTGCCGAAACAACCCGAGAGAGCGAGGAGCCGACTGCGCGACGCGTTGGCAGTGTTGCGCTCACAACAGAGGGCATGCGCCCCCCGCACGCCTCAAAACCGTTCGCCAACGCTGGCACCGCAGTACCAGCTACCCGGTTTCCCCGGTGTGACGAGTAACTTCGATCGCGCCGGCTACGAGGCTGCGGTGCGAAGGGCGGTTGAGTACGTTCACGCCGGCGACTGCTTCCAGGTGAACATCTCGCAGCGATTGCTCGCGCCGCTCCGCGAACACCCGCTCGAACTGTATGGGCGATTGCGGCAACTCAACCCGGCCCCGTTCGCGGGGTACTTCGACCTCGGTGACTTCCAGATTCTCAGCGCGTCACCGGAACGCTTCTTGCGTGTTCACCCCGGGGGCGAAGTCGAAACCCGGCCGATCAAGGGCACGCGACCGCGAGGCAAGACGCCCGAAGAAGACGCCGCACTGATCCGCGACCTCATCACCAGCCCGAAAGACCGCGCCGAAAATGTGATGATTGTGGACCTGCTCCGCAACGACATCGGGAAGGTTTGCGAGTACGGCTCTGTCACCGTGCCGCGAGTGTGCGAAGTCGAAACCTTTCGCTTCGTGCATCACCTGGTGTCGGAGGTGCACGGCAAACTGCGTGCGGGTCTTGGGCCGCTGGATTTGCTCGCGGCCGCGTTTCCCGGCGGCAGCGTGACCGGCGCGCCGACGGTGCGCGCGATGGAGATCATCGCGGAGCTGGAACCGACCGCACGTGGCCCATACTGCGGGTGTTTGGGGTGGGTCGGGTTCGATGGCGCGATGGACACGAATATCCTGATCCGCACGTTCACCGCGGGCCGCGGGTGGGTACAGTTCCCCGTGGGGGGCGGTGTCGTGGCAGATAGCGACCCCGCACGCGAGTACGAAGAGACACTGCACAAAGCCGCCGGCTTGCTCCGAGCGCTGAACCCGACATGATACTCGAATCGCTAGTCACCACCACGGACGCCGATGGGAAGCCGCACCTCGCCCCGATGGGGCCGCGCGTGTCGGCGGACTTCTCGCGGTTCACGCTGCGGCCGTTCCCTACTTCGCACACGTACCTGAACCTGCTCCATCATCGCGAGGGCGTGCTTCACGTGACCGACGACGCGCGACTACTGGCGAAGGCCGCGATCGGGGCCATCGGCACCATGCCGCCGACGCGACCGGCCGAGCGCGTGCAGGGGTTCGTGTTGGTCGATTCGTGTCGGCACTTCGAGTTCGTGGTGAAGTCGGTTGATGCGAGCGGTGAGCGCGTGAGCATTGAGTTGGAAGTGGTTCACACCGGGCGCACGCGGGACTTCTTCGGATTCAATCGCGCGAAACACGCGGTCGTCGAAGCCGCCATCCTTGCGACACGCTTTCACCTTCTCCCGCTCGGTGAGGTGGCGAGCGAGTTCGCGAAGCTCCGCTTGATCGTCGGCAAGACCGGCGGACCCGAAGAACACACCGCGATGGATCTGCTTGAGGCCAAATTGCGCGAAGCGGAGGCAGGACGATGATTCGCATCGTCGCGCCGAGCCGGTTGCACTTCGGGCTGTTTCGCGTGCCGGTTGCGGGCGAAACAGAAATCGGGACGCGAGCCTTCGGCGGCGTGGGCCTGATGGTCGAACATCCCGGCGTGGTGGTTACCGCGAGACCTGCGGACTTGTGGCATTTCGAGGGCGCGTTCGCGAGCCGCGCGCAGGTCTTCGCCGCGCGCTTCATGCTCTCGCTTCCCGAGGAGAGACGCCGACCGTATCAGGTGTTGGTGGAACGCTGCCCAGCCGAACACACCGGGCTTGGCGTTGGTACGCAACTCGGATTGGCCGTCGCGAAGGCGCTTGCGACTGCGGGCGGGGCAAGGGAGTTGCCATCGGCCGAACTCGCCTCGCATGTTGGACGCGGCGAGCGCTCCGCGATTGGCGTTCATGGTTTCGACCGCGGCGGGTTGCTCGTGGACGCGGGGAAACTGCCGGGCGAAGCGGTGTCACCGCTGCTCGCACACGTCGCGATTCCCGACGCATGGCGAGTCGTGCTTTTCACGCCGCAGGTCGCGGTACACTGGCACGGGCACCACGAACGGCGGGCCTTCGCCACCGCTTCCGGAGGCGACCCCGACTCGCTCCGTCGGCTCGCGGAATCGGCCTTCATTCCGGCCGCGCGAAACGGCGACATCGACGCATTCGGCGACGCGGTTTACGAGTTCAACCGGAAGGCCGGTGAACCGTTTCGTCCAGCGCAATGCGGGGTGTACGCGTCACTGGAAATCGCGGAGTTGATCGAAGACGTGCGTGCGTGCGGCGTTCGCGGGGTTGGGCAAAGCTCGTGGGGGCCGACTGTGTTTGCGGTCGCGCCTGATAGTGACACCGCGTTGTCACTCGTGTTGCGGTTCCGTAGTCGGGTGCCGTGCTTCGTCACCCGCGTCTCCGCCGGACACCGCGTCGAACTGGGGTGAAAGTGGTCACGTCACGACGATCTCGCCCGACGCTTCCTCCGGTCCTTCAGCATGACATCGAGCAACCGCGAGACCTCGAAGAGGATCGCGAGTCGCGTGTCGTCGGCTCTCTCGAAACCAGGGCGAAGATGTTGATCGGTTCGCGCACCAGTAACAGCCTCTGGGGAGCAAGTTCCGAGTGCCGCCAGTTTATCCGTGTAGTCCGCGAATGGGAGTGTATTCCGACATCGTGAGCAACTCGCGACTCACGCCGCGCGTGATGCGGAGTTTGCCCGTGTCGAACAGCGTGTGCATGATCGTACCGATCAGGTTCGGGATGCGCACCGGGTCGGTTGCGGGATCGCCGCCGTTCGCGGACGACTTGCCAATCACCACGCCTTCGGGCAATCCGCCGCCCGCGAGCATGAGCGGCCCGAGGTTGCCCCAGTGGTCACGCCCACCCTTACCGTTGATGCGCGGCGTGCGGCCCATCTCGCCACACACCACGAGCATCACCTTGTCTTCGAGACCGCGGTCGCGGAGGTCGTCGAGGAACGTGCTAATCGCGTGATCGAGCGGCGGGGCCATGTACGACATGCCCTCGGTCACGTGCGCGTTGTTGTTGTCCGCGTGCATGTCCCACACGAAGTTCGTCGTGACCGTGACAAACCCGGCCCCGCGCTCGCACAGTCGGCGTGCTAGCAGCATGAGCTTACCGAGCGTCTTGGCATTGTCGGTGTAGTGCTTCCAGTTGTTCCACTTCTTGTCGATCTTCGTGACATCGTAGAGCTTCGCGGTGTCGTACTTCTCCACCGTCTTCACGTCTTCCTTGCTGATGTCGAAGGCTTCACCGACCCCGCCGAGGAGGATGCTGAATGCCTTCTGCCGGGCCGCGTCCACCGACGCGCTTTCGGCCTCGAAGCCTCGCTTGAGTTGGTCGAAGCCGCTGAGCAGCGCGCGGCGGTCTTCGAGCCGAGACATCGGCAGGTTCAGCTTCATGTCATTTTTTGCGTTTCCGGTGCCGTCAGGTTGGAACGGGGCCGTGTTCGCGGGGAACGGTCCGGTCGAGACGAACTTGCCGAACCCACCTTGCTCCACGCCCGCGGCTGGATCGACCGCTCGCGGGAACAGCACGCAGTTCGTGGGCATGCCATTCGAGGGGTTGTTGCCACCCACGGCGCTCGCGTAGGCGCTACCGATATTCGCGCCAAACGAGTCCTTGCCGACGATGGTCTTGATGTCGTGGTTCGCATCGCCCGGCACGAACGACCGCACGACGCACAGTCGGTTGGCTCGCTCCGCGAGCTTCGGGAACGTGGTGCCGAACGTGACGCCGGGTATCGCGGTCTTGATCTCGCCCGTTGTGGATCGCACTTCCGCCGGTGCGGTCATCTTCGGGTCGAACGTCTCGAACTGACTCGGTCCACCGTGCAGGAATAGGAACACGACCGACTTATCCGTGACCGGCTTGCCGGCCTCGGAGAGTTTCGTGCCCGCGTTCGCGGTGGGGATGAGCCACGGCAGCGACATGCCGCCGAGCGCGAGCGAGCCGACGCGAAGGAAGTCACGGCGCCCAAGCCGGGCCGAATCACCAAAACGCAGCATGAGTGAACCTCATAGTAGGTCGCGTAGCCGCGACGCGCCAGCGGAGTCGCGCTCCGCTGGCGTGGCGCGGCTACGCGAGGATTGCCTTGATCGGTTTCCCGCCGTGGGAAATGTGGGTGGGTCGGTTAGTGTGGTCCGGCACCGTGCCTTCGGGGTCCACGCCGACCAGTTCATACACGGTGCTGACGAGGTCGCCGGCGCTCACGGGGTGGTCGCTAGGGAACGCGGCAATTTTGTCCGTCGTGCCGTGAACAACGCCGCCCTTCGTGCCGCCGCCCGCGAACAGGCAGAACCCGCACTGCGGCCAGTGGTCGCGACCGGCCTTACCGTTCACCTTCGGCGTGCGGCCCATGTCGCCCGTTACCACGATCAGCGTTTCGTCCAGCAACCCGCGCTCGCTGAGGTCATCGACCAGCGCGGACACAGCGCGGTCGAGGTATGGCAGCAACAACCCTTTGAGCATCGCGAAGTTGTTTTCGTGCGTGTCCCAGTGGCCGTTCGGCTTCGCTTCGGTGTGAATCGTGACGAACGTGACGCCCGACTCCACGAGCCGTCGCGCAAGCAGCGCGCTCTGACCGAAGATGTCGCGGCCGTAACGCTCGCGGAGTTTCAGCGGCTCCTGCGACAGATCGAATGCGCTTTTCGCCTTCGGGGAAAGCAAGAGGTCGAACGCAGCGTCGCGACGAACGTCGTGGCCCTTCGCGTCGAACGCGGCGGACTTCGCGTCGAGTTGCTGAACCAACGACCGGCGTGTGTTGAGCGCGTCGAGCGTTAGTCCGCCGTCGATCTTGGGCAGGCGCGGTTCGCCGGCCAGCGGGATGTTCGGGTTGTAGAAGTTGCTGTCGGACGACGTATCCTTCCCGGAGAACGTGTCGGCAGTGCTGAACACCGGGTCGAACCTTGGCCCGAGGTAGCCACCGTACGGACCAGCACGTCGAAGCCCCTGACTGTACCCCGGAAATGCCGGGAGCATCACGTAACCGGGCAGGTCGGTGCCGCGACCGATGCCGAAGAACTGGCACACGCTCGGCACGCTGGGGTGGTTCGTCGGCTTCGCGAAGTAGTCGGTCTGGTCGTGCCCGCCGTCGTAGCCGGTCATCACGCCATACGGGTTGTGCGAGTTGTACTTGTGCGTGACGCTGCGTACCACCGCGAGTTTATCGAGCCTTCGCGCGAGTAGCGGCAGGTGCTCGCACACGCGAATACCCGGCAGCACAGTCGGTATCGTCTTGAACTCGCCGCGAATACCGTCGGGCGCGTCGGGCTTGGGGTCGAACGTGTCGATGTGCGACGGCCCGCCGAACAGGTCGATGAGGATCACCGACTTCGCGTGCGACACCTTCGCGAGCGAAGGTGTCGCCTTTGCTTGGGCGCGTGGAAATCCCGAACCCGCGACGACGGCCGCGAGGGAACCGGCGCGCAGTAACTCGCGGCGGCTGATGCCGTCGCAGGCGGTGGAGGGGTGTCCGAGAACCCGGAGCATGGGAGTGCGCTTTTCCGGGGGAAGGCTTCGAGGCAGGTCGGGCGATTCTGGCGGATGGTTGGAGAGTACCCGCACTCCGGGCGAGCTTCAAGCACAAACCGGAACGTCGGAGGTTCTTGCGCGTTCGGCGTGCGCCAGGATTTTCAGGCGTCGGTGGCGGTGGTCAAATCGCGTTACCCCAGTCCTCATTGGTGTTCAAGCGGTTTATCTTGTCTGGTCGATGACATTTCGTGATTTTT
>SXID01000092.1 GCA_005772955.1 Planctomycetia bacterium | reverse complement strand
GGACTGGGGTAAAAATCACGAAATGTCATCGACCAGACAAGATAAACCGCTTGAACACCAATGAGGACTGGGGTAACGCGATTTGACCACCGCCACCGACGCCTGAAAATCCTGGCGCACGCCGAACGCGCAAGAACCTCACGACGGGCAGTTTACCTTTCACGAATTCCACCACGCTGTTCACGGCAGCCTTCGCCTGGTCCGCGCTGATCCTGGCCTTCTCGCGCATCGTCTTGATCAGTTCGTCAACGATGACTTCGATGTATGTGATGGATCACTCTTTCGGGAACCGCTTGCTTGCGGTCACGACTGGCTTCGCGTCCTTGCCCAGAACAACGATGTAAGTCGCGGTGCCAGACGTGTCTTCGACCAGTTTCAGTGCCTGTTCGACGGGAAGTACGCTCACGGCTTTGGTCATGCTATCCGCAGTGATACCGTTGGGCGCGATCACGGTGACACTCCGGCGCCCGGTTAAGCCCAGACCAGTCTTCGGGTCGAGGAGGTGCGAGTACCGCACGCCGCCGATCTCGACGAACTGTTCCAGATCGCCACTCGTCGAAACGGCCGCGTTCGCGAGCTTCAGTGTGCGCGGCTTTTGGCTCTTCGCGATGGGCGCGATATCCACCTTCCAGCCATCTTCGCCCGGTGGCGGGTCGCCGCACGCGATGTCCCCCGAAGCCGCAACGAGTGCCTGCTTGATGCCGAACTTGTCGCGCAACACACGCAGTGCTTCGTCGGCCGCGTAACCCTTCGCGATGCCGCCGAGGTCGAGTTGCATTCCAGGGGTGAGCAGTTGCACTGTCTTCTTCGCGGCGTCCAACTTCACTTTCTTGTATCCGACTTTCGCGCGCGCACTCGCAAACTCCTTCGCATCGGGTAGTTGCTGCGTGCGGCGCGCGAGGCGCCACAGTTGTACTACTGGCCCCACGGTCACATCGAACGCGCCGTTTGACATCTTCGACAACTCATCCGCCTTCTGGAGTACGAAGAACAGATCGTCGCCGACGTTGACCGGGTCACCGATCTCGGTCGCGAACTTCTTGCACAGGAGCATGAGTTCACTGTCCTGCTTGTAGTCGCTCATCATGCCGTCGAGTTGAGCCACACGAGCGAACGCAGCGTCCGAGGCCTTCTTCGCGCAGTCCTTGTCGGACGCGTATAGCACGATGCGGAACGTCGTGCCCATGTGCTTCGACTCGAACTCGAATCGCTGCGGGGCGAAGCAACTTCTCCCCCCAACCCCCTCCCCTAAGCAGGGAGGGGGAGAAAGCAGTCTATTGGCTTTCTCCCCCTCCCTTCTTAGGGGAGGGGGTTGGGGGGAGAGGTCGAGTAGCGTAAACTGACACAGCGCTACGCCCAACACGCAGAAGACGTTCATTTGTGAACCCCGCCCGTTGACACCGACCCTCTCTTCGGAGAATCTAACAGACATGACACTCCGAAACACCTGCGCAGTCGTAATCTGCATCTCACTCCCGCTATTCGCGGTTGCCACTGCGCCGTGTGAGAAACCCGTCTCCAAGCCGGTCGACAAGACGTCAGAAGTCCCGAAGCCGGAAAAACTGGAGTCGAAGAAGAACTTCGTCGAGAAGACGAAAGGCTTCAAGACCATTGTTGACGACCCGGATGCCTGCCCTCCGAAGACGCACAAAGAAGACATCAAGGCGCAGTTCGAGATGGTCTGGGTGCCCGGTGGCGAGTTCACGATGGGCAGCTCCGCCACCGAAGCCGGGCGAGAGGCGCTCGAAGGGCCAACTCACAAGGTGAAGGTTGGTGGCTTCTGGATGGCCAAGTTCGAGTGCGGTTGGGACGAATACGACGCCTTCTGGTACGACGAGAATTTCGTGAAAGCCGACGACATCGCAGCGAAGAAGTTCGGCCCAGACGCGGTCACGCGGCCCACCAACGCGTTCGTGGATGCGACCTATGGCCACCCCCGCGAGGGGCACCCGGCGCTGTGCATGACCCACCACGCCGCGATGATGTACTGCAACTGGCTCCAGAAGAAGACTGGGCGCGCGTACCGCCTGCCAACCGAAGCCGAATGGGAATACGCGGCTCGCGGCGGGAAGGGCGACTCCGCGTACTTTTTCGGTAACGATCCGAAGGGTCTCGACGACCACGCGTGGTACAAGGGCACCTCCCCGACCGATAACAAGCCCGCCGGGGTCACGCACAAGAGCGGCACCAAGAAGCCGAACCCGTTCGGCCTGTATGACATGTACGGGAACGTTTGGGAATGGACCCTCGATCAGTACGAAGCGAAGGGCTACGAGAAGTTCGCGAAGAACGCGTTGAGCCTTCGCCCGGTGACGGTGCCGACGGACGAGAAGTGGTCGCACGTGGCCCGTGGCGGGTCGTGGGCGGATAAAGCCGAGCGGTGCCGCAGCGCGGCGCGCCGCGTGTCTGACAACACCTGGATGAAGTGGGATCCGCAGGAACCGCAGAGCATCTGGTGGCTGACTCGCATGGACGTGGTCGGGTTCCGCGTCGTGCTGGCCGAAGAAGAACAGCCCGAACTCGCGGGTCTGAAGCCGAAGGTCGTAAAGAAGTCGGAGTAGAGTTTCGGTGTTTCGTGAGTTCCTGGTCTTCACCCCTTCGGGGTGAGAACCAAGATCAGCATTCTCTTCTCTCTGGAGCCTTTTCCATGTCGAATCGTCGTGATTTCCTGAAGACAACCGCCGCAGTTGGCGGGGTCGCAATGGCCGGTAACCTCGCGGTCGGTGCGTTCGCCGGCGGCAATGACATCATCAAAGTCGGCCTCGTTGGCTGCGGCGGGCGCGGCATGGGAGCCGTCAAGGACATCCTCAACGCCGAGTTCAAGATCAGCGGCGAATCGCCGAAACTCGAAATCGTCGCGGTCGCAGATGCGTTCAAGGAGAAGTCCGAGAATGCAGTGAAAACGTTCACCAACGAGAAGAGCAAGGACTACGGCAAGTTCGTCAAGCAGGTGAAGATCACGCCGGAAACGACGTTCAGCGGGTTGGACGCCTACGAGAAGTTGCTCAAGACCGACGTGAACCTCGTCATCCTCGCGACGCCGCCGGGGTTCCGGCCCGGGCACCTCGAAGCGGCCGTGAAGGCCGGCAAGAACATCTTCTGCGAGAAGCCCGTCGCGGTCGATGCAACCGGCGCACGCAAGTGCTACTCGCTGGTGGACGAATCGAAGAAGAAGAACATCGCGATCGTCGCGGGCACACAGCGGCGGCACCAGAAGGGCTACCTCGAGACGATGAAGCAGATTCACGGCGGTGAGATCGGCGAGATTCGCGCGCTGCGCTGCTCGTGGAATGGTCGCGAGCCGTGGTTCCGTCAGCGCCCCGAAGGCATGGCCGACAGCACCTACCAACTCCACAACTGGTATCACTTCCTGTGGGCGTGCGGCGACCACATCGTCGAGCAGCACGTGCACAACCTGGACGTGATGAACTGGGTGATGAACGACCACCCGGTCAAGGCGATCGGGTTCGGCGGGCGCGCGACGCGCCACCCCGGCGCGCCGAAGGACGCGGGCCAAATCTGGGACCACTACGCGGTCGAGTACGAGTACAAGAACGGCGTGAAGCTCTCCAGCTACTGCCGCCACATCCCCGGCGACGACGACGTCTCCGAAACGGTGTACGGCTCGAAGGGTGTGTGCTACACGCGCGACGGCGTGTACCAGATCAACAAGAAGCCATCCGGCTCCGATGACATCTCGGCTTATGTGCAGGAGCACATCGACCTGCTCAACAGCATCCGCGCCGGGCGCCCGCTGAACGAACTGAAGAACGTGACCGATTCCACGTTCACCGCGATCTTCGGCCGCAACGCGAGTTTCGCGTGCCGCACGCTGAACTGGGAGGACGCGCTGGCGTCGGCGGAAGACCTGATGCCGAAGGACTTCGCGCTGGGCAAGCCGCTGGACGCGAGCCGTGCCCCAGTCCCGGGAACGTGGAAACTGCCGCCGCGCGCCTAACGGCGAGTTTGAGCAATTACGTCCGAGCCGCAGGCAGGAAGATGATCGAGTTTCGGTCACGTTCCCGTCTGCGGCTTTCTCTATTATTGTCGGGGAACGTATGAACCGTTACACGGCGGTTTGGGATGATGACATGCGGTTGGCGCTCAACGGCGATATCCCAGTTGTGCTGACGAATGAGCGGTTTGCTTGTGATTGGAAATCGACCGACGGGTCGGTTGTCTGTTTCAGCACGATTTCGACTGACGGGGTGTACTATCGCGGGACCGTTCTCGAACCGACACAGCGAGCCATCGGAACATTTACCCACCCCGTTCAGCACTGGGAGTGTCGTGTTGAGTTCCGTCGGCATCCAGCGACGAAGACGGAACCTTGGGTGAGGATGGAGTACATTCGGTGGGCGAGCGAAACGGAAGTGATGGGGGAGGAAGAACTCTGCGATATCTTGTTGCTTCCGATACCCGAACCGAAACGGACGAAGGCGAAGAAGCCTGCCCCAAAGCGGACTCGAAAACCTTAACCGGTCGCCATGTCTTTCCCTCTCCCGCAAGGGGAGTGGGAAAGACAGTCAACACCCGTGCCGTGCTGTTTCGCTGGATTCACGACAATCCCAGCACCTTGTCCATCTGCGCCGCGATCTTCTTCAGGTGGTCTTCGCCGCCACCACCAACTTCGGCGGTGGCCCAGCCATCGTAGCCGATCTCGGCGAGCGCTTTGAGCACTGCGGGCCAGTCCTCGTCGCCCTCGCCGATGCCGACCCACTTCTTCGCGTTGCTGTAGCCCTTGAAATCGAACTTCAGCATTCGCTTGCCGAGTTTGCGGATCCAGTCCGCAGGCGCGACGCCGTACTTGATCATGTTTGACGTGTCGAAATACGCTCCGACATATTCGCTCTTGAAGCTATCCACGTACTCGACGAGTTGCTCCGGCTTGGTGATGAAGTCGTTCCAGACGACCTCGATCGCGATCTTCACTTTCAGTTCCTTCGCGAGCGGCAGCGCTTTCAGCACTTCAGCTCGCGAGCGGTCCCAGCACTGCTCGTAGGTGACCTCCTTGTTCACCACACCGGGTACGAGCAGCACGGTATCCGCGCCGACGGTCTTCGCGTCGCGGAGCGCGCCTTCGAGTGCGGCCAAACCCTTCGCGCGAACCTTTTCATCGGGGCTGGAGAGCGTGTCCCTCCAGTGAACCGAGTCGATTACACCGTGTATCGCAACGCCGGTTTCTTTGCTCGCCTTCACCAGTTCGTCGAGTTTGTCCGTGCCGGGGCTGTCGATCTCGACGCCGAGGAATCCGCATTTCTTCGCGAGTTCGAGCCGTTGCAGGTGGGTTCCACCAGGCACCCTCACCATACCGTACTTCACGGCCTTCTTCAGTTTCGGTTTCTTGTCCTCCGCGGCGACTGTGTAAGAACCGGTGACAGCCGACGCGATGATGGCGGCAGTAGTGCGAAGGAAATCGCGGCGCCCGAGCGGACGATTCATGGTGATGTCCTCGTGCCGAGGTTCGCGGCGGCATCCGTTCCGTCCGAGTCGCTCCGTTGCGAGTTGGTGATCAGAGCCGGTGCTCCGCACCAGTTCGCCGAATTGTGACGGTTGTGTGAACCGTTCGCAAGCGCCTGATAAAAGAATTTGGGCCGGTCCAGATGGGAGCAAAAAAGAGGCCAGAAGGGGAGAGCATTACGCGCGCCATTCGACGGTCGCGGATTGCCCGGGGGCTTCTTCGACCTCCACGCGCAGCACTTCGGGCGTGAAATTCTCGTTGACGCGAAGCGATTCCCAGAGCCGCCCCGCGATGTAGCGTGCAAGCAGTTCGGCAGTGGTGTTCTCGATTGGCAGCAAAATGCAGTCGTCGCGGGGGAACTGCCATTCGCGATCTTCGTACTTCACCTGCACGCACTTCGGAGTGTCGTCTACTTTGATGACCGGGTTTTTGGTCGCGACGAGCATGTGGTGATCGAGTTCGTCGGTGATTTCCTTCGTGCGCTTCTTGAGTGCGATGAAGTCGAAGACGTAGTAATCTTCTTGGAGCGTGCCTTCGACTTCGACCGCAGTGCGGTAGTTGTGTCCGTGGAGCCGCTCGCACTTGTGCCCGTGGTAGCTGATGAAGTGCCCGCAGCAGAACACGAGGTGATCTTTCGTGACGCGGACTTTGAATCGCTCGCTCGTCATGACTACAGCCAATCCGGGACTTGCCATCGGAACGGGGTGGAAGGAGTAACCTTATTCTCCCGCAACGCGACGAACAGGCAAGCCGTTATCAGGTCCGCGGTCGTACCGGGGTTCAGTTTGTTGCCGTCGCTTCGCAGTTGCTTATCGAGCGCGATCCCCGCGGCGCGTCCTTCGGGTGTGGCGATGCCACCGAGTTGAAGCACTTCCGCGGCGCGCCGCTGCACGTCTTCCGCGACCGGGATTCCGTTCTTGCGTGCAATAAGTGAATCGGGATATGTGGCAAGCCAGCGGAATTGCGAGTCTATGATCGCGGCCTCGACGCAGCCGAATTGAGCGAACGCCTCAGTGAACGCGGGCACGCCGAAGTCGAACACGTCCGCGAAGCCGTTGGCGTATTGCCGCGCGACCAGATCGCGATCCGCCGCGAGTCGCATTGCTTCGAGGAGCGTGACCGTGGGTTCGTTGCGCACGTCTTGCTCCGGCGCATCGCCGAGTCCGCCGGGCTTCGCGAGCCGGATGGCCTCGAAAACAATCTTCGCATCTGCAATGTCGAGACGTTGAAGGCCGGCGCGAATCGCGTCGCGGAACGTCAACGGCGTCTCGTGTGCGTTGACGAGCGGCGCGAGCAACAGAACGATGCCGAGGTTCGTGTTCTGGCCGACGGTCGCACGCGTTTCACGCACGGCGTACTCGATGAGTCGTGCGGTCCCGGAAGAACCAGGGAAGCGGAAGATGTTGCGGATCGCTGCGGCACTGAGCAGGAAATCAACTGCGCTGGTGTTTCTGAACGATACGCCGGGGTACACGTTCCCAACCTTTCGTGCGTTCACTTCCCAGATGCACGCAACTTCCGCGAAGAGATCGATGCCCTGTGGCGGAATGTCATCGACCGAATCGGGCGTCACGACCCACCCTCTCGTGTCAGGAATCGCACGACTTCCTTCGCGACATCGACGTCGCAGGTCGGGGCAAGTGCCTTCCAACCTGGCACGGCGTTCACCTCGATCACGAACAACTCGCCGTTCGGACCCGGTAGAAGATCCACGCCAGCGACCGGGCACCCCACGGCTTCCGCGGCCCGCAGCGCGAGTGACACCTCGCTGTCACTCAACACCACGCGCTCGGTGGTGCCGCCTTGGGCGACGTTCGTGCGCCAGTCGTTGCCCGCAGTGCGACGCATCGAGGCAATCACGCGCCCGCCGATCACGAACGCGCGCAAGTCCCACCCCGGATGCTTCACGAACTGCTGAAGGTAGATCACCTGTCCGGTTTGCTCTAGCACGCGGAACGTGCGCCAGGCGGTTTCTTCGTCGGTGATTCGGCACATGCCGCGACCCTCCGACCCGAATAGCGGCTTTAGCACGACATCGCAGTCGAGTTCCGCGAACGCGGTCATCGCGTCGTCGCTGTGCTGACACACTGCGGTCGGCGGTGTGGCGATACCGGCTCGCGCGAGTCTCGCGGTTGTGAGGTACTTGTCCACGCACACTTCAATTGCGCGTGGCGGGTTCAGCACGGGCATTCCGCGGGCCGCGGCTTCGTGGAGCAGGTCCATGCGGAACACGACCTGCTCCAGCGAACCGGCCGGCATCGTGCGAACAAGCACCGCGTTGAACTTGGAGAGAAAGTCGGTTGCGGCGTTGACGCTCGCGGAGACCGCGCGGAAGTCGAGCGGCGTCGCGTGGTGACCAAGTTCGGTCGCGGCGCGCACGATGTCCTGAACGTGCCAGCCGGTTCCGCCGGAGAGGATTGCAATCTTCATCCGCTTAGCCCAAACGACTTTCGCAGCAAACCCGGCTCGACCTTGCCGAACCGGTGACAGCGCCCCGTCTTCAAGTTGCGGAACTCCACTTCCGCCGGCGAGAACAGCAGCGGGTCGATCATGTAGAAGTCGTTGTTGTAGCGCGCGAACACTTCCGCGAACGGCGCCCCGTGATCTTTCGACGCGGACGACGGCACCTTTGGCCCGATCTGTTCGAGCAACTCGTCGTCCGCGCGGACCCACAGCACGACTTTCGCCCCGTATAGGATCGCGTCGTTCGTGCGGCCGATGGCCTGAACGAAATCCGTTGCGAGTGGCGGCAGCGGAGCCACGCCGTAACCGCTCACGATCTGATTCACGTCGAACTTCAGTTCGTGGAGTTTGTGGAGCGCCGTCTCGACTGAGCGCGCGACGATCTGCGTCGTGCCCGCGATGCTCGTGGTCGGCGCGACGAGCAACGTGAGGTGTTCCGCAACCAGCGGCAGTTTCGCTACGATGGCCGCGATCACTTCTTCCGTTGGGTGCTGATGCGTTTCCAGTACCCCGACCGCGAACGGTGATTCTTCCTTAGCAGCGATGTGCTGGAAGAGTTCCTCGCGTGCCGCGAGTGCGCGCATCGGCCCTGAACCCATCGCGAAGAACTTGCCCGCGCTCACATGCCAGCCAGCGTACTGTGACGCGAGGCATGCACGAACGGGATCGTCGGTCGTCACCTGGACCGCAGGACCGCCAGTGACGGGGCAGGGGACGTAGGCTACCTCGGCCGCGTCCGCGAGGCACGCCCGCGCGAGCAGCAATCCGACCGCGAGGCTCCCTTGCACCGCACCGCCGCAATCGATCACGCGCGCACCCGCGACTTTCGTCACGTGTACACGCAGTCGTACAGCGTTGCGTTCCACTTCGTCGGCTAGTAGTTGGGCGCGTTCATTGAGTGTCATCGTGAATGCTCCGCGAAGAGACGATCGAGTTCCGTCGCGCGTGATTGTAGCCGTTCACGGACTTCGGTGGGTGTGTTTCCGGTCGCGAAGAACGTGAGCACAGGCCAGCCGGTCTGGACCGCGTTGCCTGCGTCGGGGATGTCCGCGAAGCCCGGTAGGCGCCACGGGTCGAACGTACCGGTGAGGTCCGCGTCCCACGGACCGCTTTGGGGGAAAGTCATTGCGCGAGGCGCGTAGTAGACGGCTTTACCGATGACCCGTGAAGAACTTACCCCCCCGGCCCCCCAACCTTCAGGGGGGGGGGGGGAAGTCAGGCTCCCCCCTCCCTGAAGCAAGGGGGGCCGGGGGGGTAGGTTCTTCCCTGTCGCGTGTTCCAGTACCTCCACCGCTGCCGTGTATCGCGGATTCAGTTCGACGGGGTAGGGCGCGTCGCCTTTCAGGATGAAGTCGAGTCCCCAGACGCCACGAAGTCCGAGCGAGTCCGCGAGAGTGTTCAGCGCGCCGGGGGGAGTCGCGACTGGCCCGATGTTCCCGCAGTACGCGAACGGCAATGCGTGCAACCACGGTTCGCCAATCAGTTGTTCCGTCACGCCAATGAACGTCGTCCCGCTGTAGATCGCCGACATCGGCACGCCTTCAATGAACTCCTGAATGTAGTGCCGGGGTGAATCGGGCTCGCCCGGTTGTGCGAAGCGGATGCCGATCCCGGACCCAGAACTCAGTGGCTTGCGCAGCCAGCGTCCTTCGACCGGTTGGGTCGCCGCTCGTGGCGTTGCGAACCCGGCGTCGTTGAGCATCGCAGTCAGTTGGATTGGGTCACGGACTCGCGTCAGCACTTCGGGCGGGTTGCCCCAGAGTTCGCGCGTCTGCGAGAGTTCCGAAACGATGTCTGGATGGTTTTCGAGACCGCCCGTGTAGATGAATGGGCCCGGCGGGAATAGCGCCGCGAGTTCTGGAATCGCGGTGGGATAATCATTGGAAGGGCACAACGCGCACGCGGCAATGCGTTTCAAGTCGCGGTCGTTGAACTGATCGACTGCCCACGCAGAGAACCCGGCGCGGGTGAGCGCATGAACCGCCGCCCGCGCGCTCGCCCCAACGACACCAACCGTTGTCACCGTTCCACCGGCGTCGGCAGACCGAAGAACTTCCGCACCGCCTGGAGTTCGGGAATCATCATCACCCGCATCACGTCGGCGTAGTCGTCAGTCCAGGCCTCCACTCCATCGAGCGTGTCCACGGGACGGAACCCGTAGCCGGTCTCCGCGTACAGAACCGTCATTGTCGTGGCGAACGCAGTGTGTTTGCGAACCAGCGCCGCGTACCGTTTCGCCTCGTCGTCGGTCCGCTTGTCGAGCCATTCGAGCAACTTGTCCTGTTGGTTTAACGGGGACTTGTCGAGTACCGTGACGAGTTCGGGATAGATGTCGCGTAGAACACGTATCAACTGCGACCCGCTACCGTATTTGCCCACCAGATCCCCGATCGGTGAGCCGATCTTCGCGCCCAGGTGCCCCTGAAGGTCGTCGGGGTTGCGTTTGCGGCTCAGTGCGACCCAACTTGACGCGGTCTTACCCGGACGCCCCTCGGCGTCGTCGTTCCACACGCGTGCAACGAGATTGTGGTGCTTCGCGATTGCGGCAACTACCGGTTCCAGACGCACGAACTTGTTGGAGATGTGCAGCGCCAGGATGCCATCGTCGGTCATCCGGTCGAGGTACAGTTGCACCGCCTCATTGGTAAGAAGGTGGACCGGGATCGAGTCGGAGCTAAACGCATCGACCAGCAGCAGCGAGTACCGGATGTCCGTGTCCTCCTTCAATTTCAGGCGGGCGTCGCCCATCTTGAAGTCGATCTCTGCGCCGCGTTGCCGGGCATCGTGAACGTAGGTGAAGGGCCCCATCACGGGTGTCTCGCCCTTTTTCACCTCCTCAGGGTTCATCACCTTCCACGGAGTCTCCACGATTCGTTTCACTGCCGGGTCGATTTCGTAGTAGGTGAGTTTCTGCCCCTTCTTGGCGTAACACGACACGCTCCCGGTGCCGAGGCCGACCATTGCGATGTGCGAGTTCGCGTCTGCGCCATTCTTCCGTGTGGACGAACTCAGTTCGCTGAACATCGCACCGACGGGACCGGTGCGATGGTAGTAAGTCAGCGGTTCCTCACGGGCGTTAAAGCTGTGATGTGCGCCGGTGACGACGATGTTTTCGAACGGGTGCATTGCGGTCAACCGCTGGAACTCGTCGGCCCAATGTGGACGGAACTTCTCGTTGATTTGCGTGCCGTGCAGCGTGGTGCCATGGACCAGGCGAGTGAAGTGCCCACGCTGTTCGACCTTCAGGATGCCGAAGAAACTGCGTTCGGTGTGAACGGTGTTCACCTCATCGTTCGACTCGTCTCGGAACACGCTCATGCCGAGGATGATTGCCACGCACAGCGCGAACCGCAGCGGCCGGTCCACGAAGAAGAAGCACACCATTACCGGTAACGCGTACACGAAGACGATGTGAATCGTCTGCACTCCGATGCCCAGGTTCTTGGAAATACTCCGTAACGCGTTCCCGTAGACCTCAACAGAACCCACCTTCTGCAATCGCCAGAACACGAGCGCGACGATAATTGGGATCGCGATGTCAAGCGCCCACGCTACCCGCTTGTCGCGGTCGATCAGTCGCATGACCCAACGCACGCCGTAAACCAGCCAGTTCGTACTCAGGTTGACCGCCATGTCGGCTGTCAGCGCGGTCTGGTTGCTCATCTTCGTTTCCTTCTCGTTCTGGTCGAGCGGGCTGAGCCGCGGGACCATCAGACACGAGACGATGAGTACCAGTTTGTACTCGTAGTCCTGCGCGAACAGGATCGGGGCAAGGAGCGAGTTGAAGATGCCGCCCAGCACGCCGCCGAGCGACATGATGAGGAAGTAGGTGGTCAGATATTGGGGACTGGGGCGGTCGCGGGCCAATTCGTAGTGGCACATCAACGCCGCGGCGAAGAACGTGAGCAGGTGCAACATCAGGCTCAGACCGACACCGGGGTTCACGCCCGAGATCAGCAGGAACACGAGCAACAGGATCATCACAGGAGCGAGGTTGCCGATCAGGATCCGGAACCACGGCGGGACTCGCCCGTACGCGATGATGAACGTGACCAGGTACAACGCGAGTGGGCCGACCCACAACAGCGGGATGCTCGCGATGTCGGTCGTCATGTGGAACGTGACGCCGAGCATCAGGCTGCTGGGCACGAACGCGAGCGCGGTCCACTTCGCCATGCGCCCCCATGTCGGCGGCGGCTCGCTGGGCGGCAAGGTCTGACCCTTCTCGCCCGCGGGCGCCACTTGTTTGTCAGAGGCTTTCGCTGTCGAAGGTGGTACGCCGAGCGGGTTGACTGCGGCCTTACCGCAGAACGCGATCAAGCCGGCCAGCCCCGCGAAGCCAAAGGCCCACACCCAAGTCTGCCCGCCTTGCGTCAGGTTCGGTTCGATAAAGATTGGGTAGCCGAGGAGTGAGATCAGGCTGCCGAAGTTGCTCGCGGCGTACAGGAAGTACGGGTCACGTGCTGACGGGTGCCCGGTGTACGTGAACCACTTCTGGAGCAGCGTCGCCGTGGTGGAACACACGAAGAACGGGATGCCGATCGCGACTGTGAGAATCGCCAGTACGCTGATGACAGGGCTGGCGCCGTCCGTGGGTGCGAGCGATTCGACCACTGCGATTGGTGTGTGTTTCGTGCTGAATAACACAGCCAACGCGAATACGGTGATCGGCAACGCAAGGACTGCGAGGTGGATCATCCACTGCTTACGCGTGTCGTTCACTCGCGTGATTCGGTCAGCGTAGAGGTAGCCCAGGAGCAAGAGTGCCTGAAAGAATACCATACAGCCGTTCCACACGGCCGGGCTTCCGCCCAGTAGTGGAAGAACGGCCTTGGCGACCATCGGCTGAACCATGAACAGTAGCGACGCGCTCACGAACATCGTGACGGCGAACAACAGCGGCACGGTAGGCTACTCCGGGTGCGAGCGCAGTGTGGTGGGTATACGAAGTGTATCGAACACGCGGACGGGTGAGTAGTTTCGAGAAATGAGAAGGCGATGTGTGCAGGAAACCAAGTCTCGCGACCCTGGCTCGCGAGGTGTGGCGGAACCGATTGTTCAAGAAGCACGCGTTGCGCGGGGCTACCCCAGTGCTATGCACAACTGAGTTTCACTTGGCAGCCTTGGACTTCTGGGCTTGGCGGCGACGTTGAACGGAGGTGTGTGCCCCTTTCTGTTTCGCGGCGTGGGGGTGAGCTCGGGGCGACTTGTTGCGGGTCTTGTCCCAGCCCGGTTTCCACATCGTGCCCAATAACTCATCCAACAGCTTCGCCAGGCTCTCCGCCGTCAGATCCGACGGAATCAACGACACGATCATGGGCACGCTCACCAACTCCTTCAACGCCACCAGTTGACGATGCCAGTCCGTGCAGAACTGCTCCGTCGATAAATCCTCGAAGGTCAACTTCTGTTTCGCCACCACATACCCCTGGAGCACCTGCACCACGTTCGCCAGGACGAAGCACATCGACGCCTGAAGCACCGTCGCCTCCGGCGTCGAGCCGATGAAGCGACCCAACGCGAAGATCTCCGTCACCTTCTGGAACGTGCTCTCGATGCTCCACCGGATCCGGTACAGGGCCAACAGATCGGCGGCGGGATGCAGGTCGGGTTCGAGCAGGTCGGTGAGGATCGTGATCGCTTCGTCCGCCGGGCGTTCGACGGTGATCCGCCGGACGTAGCGGCGGAGCTTCTCCTTCGGCTTGCCGGCCCACCCCCATTGTTCGACCACCGCCCGATGGGCGGCGTCGGTGGTCGCGACGGCCGGGCGATTCGGATCCGGCTCGAACGACAACGTCCGGGCGTGTCGGACCACGAAATGGCCGCTTTCCTTGGTGAACTCGTCGAAGTGCTTCAGCGCACAGAACAGGCGATCCCCGACCACGAGTGCCGCAAGACCGGGACGGGCACGCTGTCGCGGCATCAGATGCGGGATCAGTTTGGCCTCGTTGGTTTCGCCATCGAGATCGGAGGCCATGTCCAGAACCAGACCATCGCGGGGTCGGTACGCGACGAGCAACTTGCCGCCCAGAAGTTTGCCCGGCGTGCCCCGCGTTTCGACCAGTCGCTTGGCCACGTTCTTGAGACTCTTGCCGTCGAGGATGACGACTTCCGAGCGGTCGAAGGAGGCGGGGATGCGGTGAGCGACAACCTTGGGGAAGAGGGTGGTGAAGCGGTCGGTGACCTCGCGGAGGAAGGCTTCGCTCAGACCCGAGGGGACGCGGCGGAGCTTACCGTAGAAGGCTTCGTGGCCGGCGTCGTTCTGTTGTCGGTGGCGTTGCAGGTGTGCCTGGCGACCGGATCCCTGGTGCTCGATGAGGGCATCGAAGATCCAGTCGACGAGTTGCGGGAAGGTAACGACGTCCTCGTAACAGCGTCCCCGATGCCGCTGGAACAGGTCGGCGAGGAACGGCGTGGTGACGCCGTAGGCGAAGAGTGCGAGCGAGGCGTGGGCCAGCGGCAGGCTGTCGAAGACCTGTCGTGCGAAGTCGGTGGTCTGTTGGTACTTGGCGGGAGGTGTCCGCCGGTGGGGTGGCAGAATCACGGCGGCTTCCCTGCTTGGGTTCGTGGACGCCGCACCACGCGACGTCCAACGGTCACCATCTGAACCCCAATTTCGCCACAACGAAAGCCCTAACCTGCTAATTCAGAACCAGTTGGGTAAGTCCAAGATGGCAACAGAACTGGGGCTACCCTCCTACCTGTCACCCTCCTCCAGGGTAACATGGACCTGTGAGGTTACACCGTGGAGGCGTGCGTGGCACGCTGAACTGGTACCATCCACATACCACCAAAGGCGGAACGCCGCAGTTGAAGCTCACACCGTCCGCGCGACCCGTGAATCCGACGTGTGGGCTACCGGGCTACTTTCTGACTGTAAGCTGATTCAGGCACGTGCGTACAACTGGTGTCCACACGTGCCTGAATCTCCAACTGCTCGGCCTCGAGAGCCTGCGGCGGCGTGACGCCGCCGCAAACGCTCACTCCGACGATTGCCCTCCACTCAATTCGCTCTCGCTGCGCTGGCTACTGGCTCGCACAGTGAACGCAGCCGTCGGCGGTACGCTGATCGGCGTGTTCACCTCAATGCTGAACTGACCGGCACCTGGGACCGCCCGCGGCGTGACGCCGCAGAATACGCTAACTTCCCGTGTGGCGAGAGCAACACCGTGAATGGATCGCGCTGTCGCGGCGCTCGCCATCCGGTAACTTGAGGCTACACTCTTCCCGGAGACGCAAATGGTTCGCATCGGCATCGTCGGCATTGGGTTCATGGGCCGGATTCACTTCCTCGCGTCGCAGCGACTCATTGGCGCGAAGGTCACGGCCATCTGCAGCCGCGACGCGGCCAAACGCGCTGGCGACTGGCGCAGCACACGCGGCAACTTCGGGCCAGAGCCGGGGCAGGTCGATCTTGCGGGAGTGAAGACCTATGCTGGAGTGAGTGAACTCCTCGCAGACCCGGACGTCGACCTTATCGACATCTGCACCGTCACCGACCAGCACACACCAATCGCGCTCGCAGCGTTCAAAGCAGGGAAGCACGTTCTCGTCGAAAAGGCGATTGCACTTTCGCCACAGGACGCTGATGCGATGGTCGCCGCCGCGAAGAACGCCGGCAAGCTGCTGATGGTCGCACACGTGCTGCCTTTCTTCCCAGAATTCAAGTACGCCGCGGAAGTAATTCGCAGCGGGCAATACGGGAAGGTGGTCGCGGCGCACTTCAAGCGGGTAATCGCAAAACCAGATTGGTCCGCAGACATCGGCGACGCCGCGAAGACCGGCGGCCCAGCCGTCGATCTGCACATCCATGACACGCACTTCATTGGCCTGGTATGCGGGGTATCAAAGCACGTGTTCTCCGTCGGCACAGTCGAAGGCGACGCGGTGACGTATCTCACCACGTCGTACCTTTACGGTCCCGGCGGACCCGCTGTGACGTGTTCGAGCGGGGCCGTGAGCATGAGTGGCCGTCCGTTCGTTCACGGCTACGAGATCTTCCTCGAACGCGCGACGCTCGTCTACGACTCCGGCGGCGTTCCGCTCACGCTGCTCACGAACGACGGTAAATCTGGGCAACCGGCGCTGCCGGGCGGGGGCGATGCGCTCTCCGCGTTCACCGACGAACTGCAGGCCGTGGTGACTGGCGTGACCGTGGGGAAAGAACCTGCGCTCTTGAGCGGGCAACTGGCGCGGGATGCGCTGGTGCTGTGCCACCGCGAAATCGAGTCTGTGAAGACGGGAAAGATTGTCGCCATCGGGTGATTACCCATGTTTCCCATTCGCGGTGACCGGAAGAGACCTCGCCGCTTCCGCCGTAATCGCGAATGTTAAACTGCAACGGTTCTCGCGGTCTCGCGGGTTCTGCCGATCTGAAGCGGTAGGACCGACGGGTGAAGCGCGAGGGTCAGTGATGAGTACGCGACGTTGGATGATTTGTGCGATCCTGGTAACAGTACTCGCGAACGCAGGCTGCGTCACGTGCTGCCACAAGGGCTATCAGAGGTCGCTGGAAAACGGCGCCGAGTACGAGGTGCCAACGCCGTGTCGCGGGCAGGTTCACGTGATCATGATGCACGGCTTGACCCCCTCGACAGCTAGCGGCTTGAACACGCTCCGACTGAAACTCGGCGAGAACGGTTTTGCGAAGATCGGCATGGCCGAACTGTACAGTGCTCTCTGGGTGAAGAGCGAAATCGAATGCATCCGCCGTCACAACCCCGACGCGCGGTTCGTGCTTGTCGGCTACGACTTTGGCGGCGCGGCCGCGATCTCACTCGCCCGCGATCTCACGGCGACGGGCGTTCCCGTCGATGCGCTGGTGCTGATCGACCCGATGGGCTGCGCTGCGGACCCGTGTGGCGTTCCCACGTTGCTCGTTATGAGCGCAAGGGCTACCACGAGCGTACCGCACTCCGAGACGATTGTTGTTCCTGACGCAAGCCACTTCGGATTGCCGGCCCACCCGACGACCGTCGCAGCGATCACCGAACTGCTAAAGGATATCGCGGTTCAGAACTGCCAGCCGTCAGTTGAAGCGGTTCCGGTGTGGAACTACCCGCACGCCCCAGAGGCGCGCCAGACTCCGACCCGGAAGCCCGGCGAATGGGACTTTCTCGCTGACAAACCCGGCCCGACACGCGCCATCGGCACGCAAGTGGTCGCGCAACCGACCGCCCCGACCACCAGCGCGGCCCCAGTCGTGTTGAAGCGGTGATCTACTTTCGCAGCTTGCGGCGTTGCGAGTGGATTTCCCCGGTACGCCGCAAGCTGTGAAAGCCCAAGATCGCGCCTGTCGTACAACAAACGCATGAAGCTGAAGCAACAACCGGACGACTTCCGCGTCGAGGAACTGACCGACGTTGTGGCGGGCGCCGCCGGCGAATTCGCCCTGTACCGACTCGACAAGACCGGTTGGACGACACCCGACGCGCTTTCCGCGATTCGGCGTCGCTGGCAACTCGACGCTCGGCGAGTCAGTTACGGCGGGCTGAAGGACCGGCACGCGGTCACGTCGCAGCACGTCACGGTCTTCCACGGATCGAAGCGAAACCTGTCCCACGAGCGCGTCACGGTCACTTACCTTGGCCAGTGCGCTGAACCGTTTACGGCGGCCGATATCCGTGCGAACCGTTTCACAATCACGATGCGGTCGATGAGTGACAACGCGGTGTCACACGCAGAGGCCGCGCTCCGCGAAGTGGCCGACGCGGGACTGCCAAACTACTTCGACGACCAGCGATTCGGCTCGGTTGGTGAAGGGGCAGAGTTCGTCGCGAAGGAAATGGTGTTCGGACGCTTCGAGCGGGCGCTGTGGCTGGCGCTCGCGGCACCATACGAACACGACCGCGCCGACGTGAAGCGCGAAAAGGCCACGCTCGTCGGACTCTGGGGCAAGTGGCCCGAGTGCCAGGCGAAGTTGCCGAAAGGGCACGCGCGGAGTCTGGTGAGTTACCTCGCGGCGCACCCGACCGACTTCAAGGGCGCGGTTGCGCGTCTGCGCCCGGAACTGCAAGGATTGTATCTCTCCGCGTACCAGAGCTACCTGTGGAACAAGATGCTGTCTGCGTGGCTTACCTCGACGCTCGATTCCGCGAACCTCACCGATGTGGAACTGAAGCTCGGTAAAGTGCCCGCGCCGGTGCGCGTACCCGAAGAACACCGCGGTGCGTGGGAGTCGCTCACGCTGCCGCTGCCTTCGGCACGCGTGAAGCCGGAACCCGGCGTCGCGTGGCTACCAATTGTCGAAGAAGTGCTAAAAGCCGAAGGCTTGACGCTCGCGGAATTAAAAGTGAAGGGGATGCAGAAGCCGTTCTTCTCGAAGGGCGACCGCCCCGCGAGTATCAAGGCCGAGAAAATCAGCAACTTCGCGGACGCTGACGAGTTGAACAAGGGCCGGAGGAAGTTGGTGCTTCGTTTCGACCTGCCCAAGGGAAGCTACGCGACGATGCTGGTGAAGAGGATCGCCTGTTAGCCGCAAGCGGAAGGCGAGCGTGTACATCCGCGCTCGCCTCCCGCTTGCGGCTAGCAGGTGAGCGATGTTACTTCGTTTTCACCAGGTCCTTGAATGCGTTACAGATCACAGGCGCGGCTTCTGGGCCGACGCTGTTCATCTCGCCGTACTGCGACTTCTTCAACCCGTAGCAATACGGTGCTTTGTCGTCCCACTGGCGTTTCGGTATGAAGTAACCCAACTCGTCGTTCGCGAGGCCGATCAGCATGCGGTGCTTGCTCTTCAACTGGTCGTAGATCGCGGGTTCAATCGCGGCGTCCGGGAAGTCCGCACCGGGGTCCGCGGGATTCTCGACCTTGCCCAACACTAACTCCGGGTAGATCTCGCCTGGTATCGCAGCGACTTCGAGATCGCCTAACTTCAGGTATCCGAGTTCCGTCTTCACCGCGACCGGTTTGGTTATCTCCTTCGACGCGATGAACTTCTTGGGGGTGGGGTTACCTTCCCACTCGTACATCGTGCGGTCGAGGACGCCGAATGACCACGCTAGCCGATACAGCTTGTTGTCCACCGGCACGAGCAGGTCTTGCGTGCGAATCACGAACGGCGTCAGCGTGATCGGCACTGCGTCTTTCAGTGCCTTCTCCGCGAGCTTCCCGACCAACCGGCCGTAGAGTTCGGCCTTCTCGAACGTGCCGTCCGCGAGTTCCTTACCTTTGTCGTTCAGCAGCTTGAGGCCGAGCGTGGTCATCAGCCCGCCTACGGTGCCGCTGAAGTATGCGACCGGGCACTTCTGCGCCTCGCGGAGGTGTTTCACCGTGTAATGGATAAAATCGGCGCTCACGTCGGTGTTCTTGGAGCCGAGCGATTCGGGGTGGCAGTTCCACTGTACCAACAGGCCGAGAACCTTCTCTGTTTTCGGTGCGCAGAACTGCAACACAACCAACTCGTCGTGCTTCACGACCGGCTTGCGGTTGTCGTGCAGTAAGCCCGTGTCGCTGGCCTTCCCGATGCGTACGGTCGCGGGCTTGCGCGCCTTGTCCGCGGCCTTCACCGCCTCGACACAGCCTTCCTCGACCTTCCTCAAGTAGACCGGATCGACACCGCTCTGAATCGGTGTCGGACCCCACAACCCGAGCGTGTCCGGCCCTTCGTGGTTGTGGGTCGCGGAGACGAGTACGTATTTGAAGCCGGTTAGTTTCTCGCGGATACGCTCGACACTCGGCATGAACAACCCGACCAGATCGACGGACACGAACGCGATCTTCTCGTCGCCATCGGCCATCACCACAGCGCTCGCCATGATTGGGTCGTGTACCTTCGTGGCGAGCCGGTCCATGCCGAAGCCCGCGAGGTACACGCGTTTCTTCGCGACGTCGGGCGTGAGGTCTGTGTTGCCGAACCCGACGCTGAACTCTCCCGCGAAGCCGGGACGCGCGAGTGAGACCAGCACGCAGAATGTGAAGGCGAATCGCATGGGAAACCTCTTCCGTATTACTTCGCGGCGCATTCTCGCATGTAGCGGATACTCTCGCGAGCGATCGTGTCGGGGTCGGGGGAGTAGTCGAACACCTCCACTGAGACCCAACCGTTGTAGGCCACATCTTTCAGCGCCTGGAAGATCGGTTTGAAGTCGGTCGCGCCGAACCCTGGGCCGCGCTTGTTCGGGTCGTTGGCGTGGAAGTGGTGGAAGAACTCCCGGTTGGCGAGGATCACGTCTGGCGTCGGCGCGGTTTCCGTCGACATCGCCTTCACGTCGAGGTGCAGTTTCACGAACGGATGTGCCAACTTGCGCGCGAGGCTCACGCCCTCCGCCGCGCTCGTCATGAAGTTTGTTTCCGCCTGTGTGAGCGGTTCAAGACAAAGGTATACGCGATCACGTTCCAGCGCCGGTAAGCAATGCTTGAGCGTGTCGATCGCGTTCGCTTCGCCCTGTTCGCGGGTCATGCCGTCGGCGAGGTTGCGCTGAACCGGCGATCCGAGTACGAGGATGTCACCCCCCATGTCGGCCGCAGCGTGCGACAGTTCCGCGAGGTACTCACCGGTTCGCTTGCGGGTCGCGGCGTCCGGCGAGGTGAGGTGGAACCCTTCGGTCTTCGCGAGCAGCCAGTGGAGACCGATAATCTTCACACCGGTTGCTTCCGCTTGCTGGCGCAGTTCGGTCCGGCGCGCGGCACTCACCTCCGTGATGCGATTGGCAAGCGTGAACGGGGCCATTTCGAGGCCGGTGTAGCCGAGTTCCGCCACGCTGGCACAGACGCGAGCGTGGTCCCAGCCCTCGAACGTCTCATTGCAGATGGCGTACTTCATGGGAAACTCACCTCTCGCTGTGGGCGCATTGCTTCGGTCGGGTCGATGACGGTCAACTTGATTGCCTTTTGCCCCTTCGTGGCGGCATAGAACTCGGTTGGGGTGGTGACAGTGTCTCCGTTGACGTGCGTGATCAGCCAGCGCTCAGGCCGGTCACCGACCTTCTTGAACGCGGTCGCGGCTGGCGAATCGTTGGCGACCTCGCGCACAGACACGCCTTCGGGAATGCCTTTGACCGTGTTCTCCAGAATAGCCTGGGCGTTGTCGCCAACACGCTGAGCGAGGATGCTGTCGTGATCGACGCGCAAGCCGAACACCGGGGCCGGGCGGACTGACGCGATTACCGGGCGGTCATGCTGCCACTTACCGAGCGTGAGGACGATGTCGCCGCGGTTCTGGACACCCCGGACGGTTAGTGTTACTTTTGTGCCGGCGATCGCCGGCCCAATGTGACCGAGAAGTTCTTCGTACCTAGTCACCGGTGCGCCGTTGACGTGGGTGATCGTGTCGTTGCGGCGGAGGCCGGCTTTCGCTGCCGGTCCGAGCGGGAGGACACCGCTGATGACCACCGAATCCTTGTCCAGCGCGACTCCGAGTGCGCCGCCCTCGAATTCCTCGCCACGACGCAGAACGTGGATCATCCGGAGAACGGGTTCGGTTATCGGCAACGCGTACTCGGGCGTCTTCTCCCCCAAACCCAGGATAGGCGCGGTTGTGGTCAGCCCAATCATCTCACCATCGAGGTTGAGGAGCGCAGCTCCGCTGATGCCAGTGTTCAGTTTCGCTTCGTGTTCCAGGAACGGACCAAAATCGTAGTAACTGTTGAGCCTCGGCAGATTCTCGCGGCCCTTGGTTGTGAGGTGGTGGCGCACATTGGTCACACTGCCCAGGGACGCACTCGGCTTGTCGACCGGGAAGTTCGATGCGTACGCATTCGCCACCAAAACGACGAGTTTGCCAACGGTAACCGTGGCGCGGCGTGTGCCGCGCTCGTCGAGTCGCACGTCCGCGAACTTGATCGCCTTCAACCCCGCCGGCGGGGTGCTGAGTCGCAGCACGGCGAGGTCGGTGCGAGCGTCGGCGGCGTGGATGTCCGCGTAGGAACCGACGCGGCCCGGAAGGTGAACGTAAATCTTGGTCGCACCTTCGATGACGTGGTAGGGAGTGAGAACCAATCCCTTTTCGTCGATAACCACACCACACGCGAACCCGTGGTCGGGGATGTTCTCTGTTCTTGAGAGGTCGAGGGAGACTGCGAGCAGTGGCTTCGCTCGCGGGTTGTTCTTGAGGAACTGCACTGGGTCGAAGACGCCGAGCGTGCCGGGCACATCGCTAGCTCTGACCGGTTTCGGGTACTGCTCGCTACGCGACACGACCACGCACCCGACGCTCGGGCCAGCGGATTCGTGTACCGCCTGGAGTTGCTTCTCGATTGCGAACAGCAGGTCGTTCTTGGTCGGCTCCTGTGCGGGCAGCGCGAGCGCGACGACGAACAGCACGAGGAGAGACAGACCGGCGAATCGCATGGACCGCCTCCAGGCAGAAGGATGAGTCCGTTGTAACCGGCGTGGTGTACGAAAGCCAGCGTTCGCGGGTCACTCCCCTTTCGCGGCACTGATATACGCCTCAAAATTCGCGACCGGCGTGCCCTTATCGACACCGTGGTTCAGGTTCACGATGTGGCGCTCACCGCCGCCAGCGTGGAGACACGCCTTCACCGCGACTCGCACCTGCGCTGGCGTACCGCCCCGAACGATCTCCTCATCAACATTGCCTTGAAAGCTGAGGTGCGGGTACTTGTGGCGCGCGGCTGCGAGGTCGTGGATGCTCCCCAAACTGATGACCTCCGCGCCCGAGTTGCACATCCGCTCCAGGTACGGGCCTTCCTTCACGAACAGGATGCGCGGCACGCCGGTCGCGCCCGCGAGGATGCTCGCGTGATACGGCTGCGCCCAGGCATCGTATTCCGTTGGCGTGAGAGCACCGGCCCAGGAGTCGAAGAGTTGGTAGGCGTCCGCGCCGTCGTCGATCAGCGTGCGAAGGAATCCGACCGTGGCTCCTGAGAGCCGTTCGAGCAACCCGTTCCACACGGTCGGTTCTTCGGCGGCGAACTGCCGGGTTGCGTCCACGTTCTTGCCGGTCCCGATGCAGTACGTCGCCACCGTGAACGGTGCCCCCGCGAACACCAACACCGGCAGGTCGCCGCGCAGTTCTTCCTTCACGCGATTCAGGAGTTGGCGGATGTGCGCGTAGGAATCGGGCGCGGGGGTTGGGTTCAACCGGTCAAGGTCCGCGAGCGTGCGGATCGGCCGATCCGGGACAGGCCCTGCGCCGGTCTTCAGCTCGAACGGCAGCCCCATCGCGAGCGGGAGCGTGGTGATGTCGTAGAAGAGAATGATCGCGTCCACCCCGAATCGCCGCGGACACAGAGACGCGAGGGTCGCGGCTTCGACGTTCTCAGAGAACTCGAAGAACGACATCCCGGCGCGGATCGCGCGGAACTCCGGATCCCAGCGGCCCGCCTGGCGCATGGCCCACACTGGGGCACGTTCGACACGCTCCCCGCGCGCCGCGCGGATCAGCAAGTGCTTCTCATGAAATGCATCGGGCATCGGAGACTCTGTCGGTTAGCCGCAAGCCGGAGGCGAGCGTCAGCCGCCCGGCTTCACACCAACATACAGAGTCGCGACCCCGAAGGTGAACGGCAGGTACTTTACCTCGTCCAACCCCGCCGCACGCATTTTGTCTGCCAACGCCTCATAATCGGGGAACTTCAGCACGCTCGCGGGGAGATAGCGATAGGCGCTCTCGCGGCTCCGCGAGATCAGTTGCCCCACCAGCGGAAGAAGATAGCGGAAATACCAGCCATACAACCGGCCCAGGACCGGGTTTCGCGGCTTCGAGAACTCCAGCACTGCGACGCGCCCGCCGGGTCGCGTGACGCGGATCATTTCTGCTAACCCCTTGTCGGTGTCGGTCACGTTGCGAAGGCCAAAGGCGTTGGTCACGAGTTGGAACGTGTCGTCGGCAAACGGCAGCGCTTGTGCGTCAGCTTCTACGAACCGCACGCGGGCGCCCGCCCCGGCGGACTCGGCCTTCTTCATCGCGCGTACGAGCATTTCGTGCGAGAAGTCGGCACCGATCACCGGGACGGAGCCTTTCGCGTCTCGGTCGTAAGTGAGAGCGAGGTCGCCGGTGCCGGTGCAGAGGTCGAGGATTGGTCCGAGGGCCGCAGGGCCCGGTGGAACGAGCCGCGCGGTGCGGTCACGCCACCGCTTGTCGATGTTGAGACTCAACAAGTGGTTGAGGAAGTCGTACCATGGCGCGATTTGGCCGAACATGCGGCGGATGCGGACTTCGCGTTTGTCGAGCAGTTGTGAAGACACGCGGTGATCTCGAAACGGTGGTAGCCGGTTGTGCGCTGGTGTATAACTTCAACCGTTGCCCGGCCCGTCGCATAACTGCCCCCGCCCCGGAGTACACCTCGTGTTGGAGTGCAACACGTTCGCGATTACCGAGCACAAGAAGATCCTGTCGTCGGTCCAGAGCTACGAAATCAAGAACGGCGAGACCGGTGACCTCGTCGGCACCGCGATCGAGAACCTTGGTGGGTTGACGAAGGTACTGCGGTGGGTGGCCAGCAAGCAGTTCTTCCCGACCCTGGTGGAAGTGCGGGAGAAACCCGACGATTCACTCGTGTTCACACTCAGTCGCGGCTGGTACTTGTTCCGGTCACGGGTCGAAGTGCGGGATGCGCAGGGGCAACTCATAGGCTCCTTTAAGAGCAAGTTCTTCACGATCAGCGGCGGGTTCCACGTCTACGATAAGGACGAGAAGTACTTCGCCCACGTGAAGGGCAAGATGTTCGGGTTCAAATACAAGTTCCTCACGGAAGACGGGAAAGTGGAACTCGGCGAGGTGTCGAAGAAACTCGGCGGCCTCGCGGGGCTGGCGAAGGAGTTGTTCTTTTCGTCCGATAACTACTTCCTGAAAGTGAACCCGGAACTCGCTGAGCAACCGCTTGCGAAGATGCTCCTGCTGGCCGCGACGCTCGCGGTGGACGTCATCTACAAGTCGGAGTCGCGGGGGGTGGGTTCGGACCTGCTCGGAGAATAAGAGGACAACATGCTCACCGCTGAAGGCTGTAAAACGCGACGCCTGCGATTGCTTGAGCGACTCAAGCCGGGACACTCTGTCGTGCTCGCGGACCCGCTGCACCTGCGGTACTTCGCGAACTTCCACGTCGACGGCGTGAGCATGTCGGCCGACTTCGGCGGACTACTTGTGATCCGCGAAGACGGGCACGCCACGCTCCTCCACGATAGCAAACTTCCCAAGAGCGTCGAACTTGCTCACGTTGATGAGCGGAAACCGCTGCCGTGGTACAGCGGGCAGGAGGCTGCGCTCGCCCCGCGACGGCTAATCCTTCGACCCGCGGTCGAAGCCAACGGCGGGCGTATACACGACGGACTCGCGGACAAACTCGCGCCGAAGATCATCGATATCACCACCGACATGCGCCGACGGAAAGATCCTGACGAAGTCGCGCAACTCAAGACGTGCATGAAGGCGTGCGATGCCGGGCACGCTTGGGGCCGCGTGAACATCAAGCCCGGCATGACCGAGTTGGAGGTGTACGCTGGAGTCGCGAACGCGGTGTTCGCGGCGCTTGGCCACTGGGCGGTTGTGTACGGCGACTTCACCGTCTCGCCGGGCGGCAAGAAACGCGGCGGCCCTCCGACCCCGCACAAACTCGAAGTTGGCGAGTTCTTCATCCTCGACTACTCGGTGATCGTTCAGGGCTACCGTAGCGACTTCACCAACACGATTTGCGTCGGCGGGAAACCGACAACCGCTCAACAGAGGTTGATGGATCTGAGCCTGGGTGCGCTTGCGGCCGGTGCGAAGGCGCTGAAGGCCGGCGTGACATGTCAGCACGTTTACGATGCGATGCGCACTGCGTTCGGGGACATGGCCGACTACTTCACCACGCACGGCGGGCATGGGCTGGGGATCTCGCACCCGGAACCGCCGTACATCGTGCGCAATTCGAGCGAAACACTGGTCGCGGGCGACGTGGTCACGCTCGAGCCGGGTCTCTACGTGGACGGTGTCGGTGGCCTCCGCATAGAGCACAACTATCTCGTCACAGAGCAGGGCAGCGAGCAATTGAGTAACCACACCATCGCGCTGGTGTGATACGCCCAGAACCGGTTGGTCCCGCAGGGCCCAACACTAAACTGCGCTGGAATGTCGCAGGTACTCACTTCAGTTCTTGCAATACTACATCTTTGAAGTGAACCTCCGCGCCCTCTGATTGGAGGGCGATGCGCCCTTTCGTAAGGTTCCCGTTTTTGCCCTCGTTCACTTTCTGACCGTTCACGACAAGGACGATGGCGCCGCCTTTGCACGTCACTTCAAGTTCGTTCCACTCGCCCAACTTCTTCTCGGCCGGCTCCTTCGTCTCGATGCGGAAAAAGCGACGTTCCAACTTCGGGTCTTGGCGCGCCTTGTCCGCTTCGAGTTTCGCGTCTGGCGGGTTGGTGAGCAGGATGTCTCCCGCGCGGCCGGTCAACAGTTGCGCCTCGATCGATGTCGGCCAGTACTTCTCATCCTGAACGTGTAGTAGAACCCCGGTGTTGCCGCCGGCGGTGTTCGCTGGAAAACGCCACTTCAGTTTCAGCACATAGTCGGCGTGCTCGCTCTTCGTGACCATGCAGCCGTTCGGTTTGCCGGTACAGCGAATGTAGCCCTCGGTGACGCTCCATGTGTCCATTGGGTCCACCTTCTTTCCGTCCTTGTCCGGTTTCACAATGAACGTCCATCCGTCGAGCGTTTTTCCGTCGAACAATGGCGTGAAGCCCTTGTCGGCTGCGATTGCGGAGGAAGTGAACGTGAACGTGGTGAGACAGAGCAGGGTGCGCATGGTGACTTCTTGGATTTGGTCTTCCGTGTGGTCATCACGCGGAGTGTGATGACTACGATCAGAATAGTTTCGTGACTGGGCTTCCGGCGACTGCGCGGTACGGGCGGTTGGTGGCGTCGGTGTAGTGCGCGTCGGGGCTGATACCCAGCGCGTGAAACATCGTCGCCGCGAGGTCGCCCGGTGTGGTTGGTTCAGCCGCTGGGTACGCCGCGAACCGGTCGGACTTTCCGTAGAGCGCACCGGGCACGACGCCGGCGCCCGCGAGCAACACCGTATAGCATGCGCCCCAGTGCTTGCGACCTGGCGAGCCGCGCCCGGCGAAGTTCTTCTCCAACGCGACCAGCGGGGCGCGGCCGAACTCGCCCATCACGACAACAAGCGTTGTAGCGAGCAACCCCCGTACGCCCATGTCTTCGAGGAACGCAGAAACACTGTGATCGAATCGCGGGAGCAGGTGCGACTTCAGCGAATCGAAGATGTCGTTGTGCGTGTCCCAGCCGTATTCGTCGGTGTCGTCTGGGGAGTCATCCTGCCCGCGAATGCCGTGGTTGAAGAACACCGTGATCCACGGAACACCCACTTCCACCAGTCGACGCGCCATCAAGCACGCTTGCCCGGAGCGGTGTCGACCGTAGCGGTCGCGGAGCTTTTCAGCTTCGCGGTCGAGATCGAACGCGGCTTGCACGCGTGGCGCGTTCACCAACTCGAACGCTTTCTGCGCGAGTGGGTCGGCGCTCGTGCCCGGGTCGAGTCTGGCGAGCAAGTCCTGGCGCGAATGAAGCCGGTCCACGGGCACATCGGAAGGCAGATTGAGAGACTCGACCAACTTGTCTGTGTCGGTGACGTTGCCGAGTTCAGCCGGTTCGTACGCGCGGCCGAGGAACCCTCCGTACTGCCCCGGCGCAACTTCCTTCGGCGCGAGCAGCGGTCCGTTCACGTGAACCGCGGTGTGCGGGAATTCTTTCGATGGACTGAGACGCTTGAGGACCGCGCCGAGGGCGGGGAAATCGGTCTGTCGCGGCGGTGGGTTGGACGACTTCCGCGGGTGATGCTGACCGGTTAGCGCGAGATAGCACGCGGAACCGTGGTCGAGATCGTCGTGGGTCATTGATCGCAGAAGCGCGAAGCGGTCCGCGAGCGAGGCCATTAGTGGCAAGTGTTCGCAGACCCGCAGTTCGGTGTTCCGCGTCTGGATACTGCGGAACACGCCGCGGATTTCTTCGGGTGCGTTCGGCTTCGGATCCCAGGTGTCGAGCTGACTCTGCCCGCCGCTGGTGAAGATCACGACCACGGACTTCGCCCGACCGAAACCGCTGCTCGCCGGTTGGGGCGTCGCGGCCAACGCGGGCATGCCCCAGGTTGCGAGCGCGGCGGGAACGCCAATGCGCAACCAGTCACGGCGCGAAGGAAGCACAGCATTGAAGACGGCAGCGCGGGTCATGCTTCTGTTATCTCGGAACACACCTGACAACGCAAGCAGGCACTGACGCCATTCGGCGCGCCGTATGTGCCGCTTGCGGCTATGCGAGCGCCGCGCTGGGTGAGACACCCGCGAAGACGCAAGCGGCGGAAGAAACCTGCGCCGACATCCTTATAATCTCGGAATGCTGTTCGACCAGATCACAATCGTCGGTGTCGGGTTGATTGGCGGCTCGGTCGGCCTTGCCGCACGTGTGCGCGGGGTCGCAGGCCGCGTGATAGGCGTGGACGCCGACCCGAACGCTCTTGCGAACGCTCTCGCACTCGCTGCGATCGACGACTATCGCATGGACCTGGCCGAAGGCGTTGCCGGGTCAGGTTTGGTCGTCGTCTGTACGCCAGTGGACCGGATTGCCGAGGTGATCGTGACTGCGGCGCGGCACGCGAAGCCGGGCACGCTGTTCACCGATGCGGGCAGTACAAAGGCTGCGATCGTCGCTGCGGTTCGAGGGAATCTGCCTCCGGGCGTGGAGTACGTTCCGGCTCACCCGCTGGCCGGGTCTGAGAAGTCTGGCTCGGAATTCAGTTGCGCCGACCTGTTCCAGAATCGCGTCGTAGCGGTAATCATGGGTCCGTTCGGCGCGAACTGGGAACGCACGCTCGCGGTCGGCCGGTTCTGGGAGGCGCTCGGCTCACGCGTCGTGTTGATGAACGCCGACGAACACGATCGCGTGCTTGCGTTCACCAGTCACTTGCCGCACGCGGTCGCGTCCGCGGTGGCCGGTGTGACGCAGTCGGACTGGCTCAACCTCACGGCCGGCGGCTTTCGTGACGTGACCCGCATCGCAGCGGGCGACCCGAGGTTGTGGGCCGCGATCTTCGACGCAAACAAAGACAGCGTGCTCGCTGCGATGACCACGTTCACGCAAAGATTACAAGAATTCCAAACCCTGCTCGAGGCCGGCGACCGTGCCGGGGTCGTGCGGTGGTTAACCGAAGGGAAGCAGGTACGCGATGCTTTGGGAACTTGAGATTCGGCCTACCGGTAAGGATGGCGAGCGTGAACGCGTGTGCGCCGAGTTCGACCTCCTCACACACGCTGACCGCGGCGCTGACTATATCACCGCGAGCGCACGCGGCTTCCTGCTCGAAGGCGACCTGAGCGTCGAACATCGTGCGAGGCTCGCAATGGAAGTGCTTGCCGATCCGCTGGTGGAAGCAGCGGAGTTTGCGCCGGTCGGCTCACGCACAACGCATTCGTACTCGGTGTTGCTGAAGCCCGGAGTGATGGACCCGGTCGCGCAAACGGTCCTCGACACAGTGCAGGTGCTCGGCATCCCGGTGACGGCTGTGCGCACGTTCCGCCGCTACAATGGCCCGCCGGAAATCTCCTCACTCGACCGCGACGTGCTGTTCCGCAAGGTACTCGCAAATGATGCCATCGAGCAAATTGTCGTCGGTCCGGTGAAGGCCGATCACCTCGCGTTCGGCTCGCCGTACTCATTCAAGTTGCTGACGGTGCCGCTCACGCAACTTGACGACACCGGACTCGTAAAACTCAGTAAGGAGAACACGCTCGCGCTCTCGCTTGACGAGATGAAGGTGGTGCAAGCACACTTCCGCGACCTGAGGCGCGAGCCGACCGACGCGGAACTCGAATCCATCGCCCAGACGTGGTCCGAACACTGCTCGCACAAGACCCTCAAGGGCACAATCACCTTCACGGATCACGGCACTGGCGAAACGCGCGTCTACAAGAATCTCCTCAAGGAAACGGTGTTCGGGGCCACGCAAACCATCCGTGCGCACCTCGGTGCGGACGATTGGTGTGTGAGCGTGTTCTCAGACAACGCGGGCATTGTGAAGTTCGACGACAAGTTTCACATCTGCATCAAAGTCGAAACGCACAACCACCCCAGCGCCATCGAGCCATACGGCGGCGCGAACACTGGCCTCGGCGGGGTGATTCGCGACTTGCTCGGCACCGGACTCGGCGCGAAGCCGGTGTGCAACACGGATGTCTTCTGCTTCGCGCCGCCGGATTTCGACGCGAATCAACTTCCGCAGGGCGTGTTGCACCCGCGGCGTGTAATGCGCGGCGTGGTCGCCGGTGTGCGCGACTATGGCAACCGCATGGGCATTCCCACCGTGAACGGGGCGATCCTCTTCGATGAACGCTACCTCGCGAACCCGCTCGTGTTCTGCGGTACCGTCGGCATCATCCCGCACGACAAGGCGTTCAAGAAGGTGCTCGACGGTGATCTGATCGTTGCCGTTGGCGGACGCACCGGGCGCGACGGGATTCACGGCGCGACGTTCTCCAGCCTGGAACTCACGCACGAGTCGGAAACGGTGAGCGGAGGTGCGGTACAGATCGGCAACGCCATCACCGAGAAGAAGGTCCAAGATGTGATCATTCAGGCGCGCGACCGCGGCCTGTTCACCGCGATCACCGACTGCGGTGCCGGAGGCTTCTCCTCTGCGGTCGGCGAAATGGGCGCGGACCTCGGCGCGACCGTGCATCTCGATAAGGCACCGCTGAAGTACGAAGGGTTGAGCTACACCGAAATCTGGATTAGCGAATCGCAGGAACGCATGGTGCTGTCGGTATCTCAGGCGCTGTGGCCCGAGCTCCGCGCGCTCTGTGAGAGCGAGGATGTAGAAGCCGCCGTGCTGGGGACGTTTGAAGCAAGTGGACGCCTGAAACTCTCGTATCAGGGCAAGGAAGTGGCGAATCTCGACATGCAGTTCCTCCATGATGGGCGCCCCACTGTTGTCAAGAGTGCCGAGTGGGGCACTCGGAAGGAGCGGGAGATTAGTGACGCTTACCCCCCACCCGCTGGAGTCGCTGCGACTCCGGCGGGTGGGGGGGAGCGACGAGGTTCCGACACCACGCACACCGCGCAGGATGTTCTGTTGTCGATTCTGGCGCATTACTCAGTGTGTTCCAAGGAATGGGTGATCCGCCAGTACGACCACGAGGTCCAGGGCGGGAGCGTGGTGAAACCGCTCGTGGGCGTGGCGAATGACGGGCCTTCGGATGCGGCCGTCGTGATGCCGGTTCTCGGATCGTGGACCGGGGCCGCCGTGGGCTGTGGCATCAACCCGCGGTTCGCGGACCTCGATCCCTACGCTGCCGCCGCGTGCGCGATCGACGAAGCCGTTCGCAACGTGGTCGCGGTCGGAGCGGACCCGAAGCGAGTCGCGATCCTCGACAACTTCTGTTGGGGCAACATCCACGACCCGAAGGTACTCGGTGCGCTGGTCCGAACCGCGGAAGCGTGTCGCGACGTGGCGGTCGCGTTCGGCACGCCGTTCATCAGCGGCAAGGACAGTCTGAATAACACCTACACGGGGAAGGGCGGTGAGCGACTCGATATCCCGCACACGCTGCTCGTAACCGCGCTCGGTCGCGTGACGGACGTGCGCAAATGCGTCACGATGGATCTGAAGGAACCAGGGAACTTGCTCTATCTGATCGGCACCACGAAGGACGAACTCGGCGCGTCACACTTCAACCTCGTGACTGGGCGCAGCGGCGGGACCGTGCCGCAGGTTGATCTCACGACCGCTCCGAAGGTATTCGCCGCGGTGCATTCGGCCATCGCGCAAGGACGGATTCGCGCGTGCCACGACCTGAGTGAAGGCGGGTTCGCGGTGGCGGCGGCGGAGATGTGCTTCGCGGGCGGCATTGGCGCGGACATCACCGCGATCCCTGGCAAGCTCTCTGACGAGACGAAGTTGTTCAGCGAATCGCCAACGCGCTTCCTCGTAGAAGTGAAGCCAGAACACGCGCCCGCGTTCGAGGCGTGTCTCGCGGGCGTGCCGGTTACGCGGGTGGGGGTCACCGTTTCTGACCCGCGATTGCGCGTTGCGGGTGCCAACGGCGAGTGGCTGCTGTGGGTTAAACTCGGTGTGCTGAAGGAAGCGTGGCAGAAACCGCTACGGTGGTGAGTGTATAATGGGCCGTACGAAGAACCCCTCCCCAACCACTCCCCTAAGAAGGGAGGGGCTTCCGATCTTAGCCCCTCCCTTCTTAGGGGAGTGGTTGGGGAGGGGTGCATCGCGTTCTTGGAGGCACTTCGCTATGACCCGTTCGCTGTTGGCTGTTGGCTTGGCCCTCTGCGTCGGCGTACTTCTCGTGTCCTCGTCGCCCACGACCGCGCAACCGGCGGCACCGCCGAAGGCCGCGAACGCGGACGGCGAACTCGTCGGCAAGGTGAAAGACTCCATCGACAAAGGCGTGAAGTACCTCAAGGACACCGCCGCGAAGAACAATGGCCACTGGGAAGGGGTTGTCCTCAAGTCGCTCGTGGACATGGACGGCGGCACCACCGCACTCGCCGTTCTCGCGTTGCTCAACTCTGGCGAGAAGGTCGATAGCCCCACCGTAAAGGGCGGGCTGGACTACCTCCGCAAACTCACCCCGGCCAAGACGTATGTCGTCGCGCTTCAGACGATGGCACTGTCTGAGGCGCTGATCCTGTCGCGAGACAAGAAAGACCTTCCGAAGATCGCGAAGAACGTGGAGTGGTTCGAGAAGAACGTGATCCGCCGCGGCGGGAAACTCGAAGGCTGGAGCTACCCCGGTAACGCGATCGCGGACAACTCCAACACGCAATACGCGCTGCTTGGACTGTACGCCGCGAAGACCGCGGGCGTCAAGATCGAGGACAAACTCTGGAAGGACATTCAGGATTACTACACCCGCACCCAGAAGCAGGACAAACTGAACCCGAAGGCCGGGTATTGGCTGTACCACAACGCCGGCGGCGAGGGGCCAAGTTACACCATGAGCGTCGGCGGTGCGTGTGGGCTGCTCATCGCGAACATGGGGCTGGACATGAGCGAGCAGGATCTGAACGCCGCGACCGGCGTCGCCGCGAAGTGCGGCATCTACCCGGATAACATCGCTCTCGCGAAGGGCATGTTCTACATCGGGGCCAACTTCAACTTCGAGCAGGGCAAATCGTACTTCTACAACTACTACGGCATCGAGCGCCTCGGCAGGCTCTCCGGGCAGCGGTTCATCGGCAAGATGGACTGGTATCGCGAGGGCTGCGAGAAGCTCGTGAAACTCCAGCAACCTGACGGCTCGTTTGCGTACTCGTCCGACGCGCCCGGTATCGACAAGGGCTACCCGACCATCACCTCGTCGTTTGCGCTGCTCTACCTCTCGAAAGGCCGCACGCCGGTCCTGGTCAGCAAGTTCGCGTGGGGCAACTATCTCAAGGGTGAAGTCGGCAAACAGGATCAAGCGATCCTCACCGAACGCAACCCCGACGGCACCATCACGGACGCTCCGAACTGGAACCGGAAGCACAGTGATTGCCGCAACATCGTCGAGTTCGCACAGCGCGAAATCTTCGACGGCGCGCCGTTGTCGTGGCAGGTCTACGACATGCGTCTTCAAGACCTTTCGACGCAAGCCAAGATCGATTCCGAGGTCGGGCTGCTGCTGCAATCGCCACTCGTGTACATGAACGGGCACGGGTCGATGCCGTTCGTCACACGCCCCACCGACACCGCTCTCTCGGTGCCCGAACAGATTCTGAAGCGATACGTCGAAGAGGGCGGGTTCCTGCTCGCGGAGGCGTGCTGCGGCAACAAGGATTTCGCAGCGTCGTTCGAGGAACTGCTGGCCCGCATTTTCCCCGGCAGCGCGCTCAAGAAGGTGCCGCCGGAACACGCGATCTGGACCATGTTCCCCGGCATCGGGCCGGGTGACTTCCCGGACTTGATGTACCTCGATCGCGGGTGCCGCACGGTCGCGATCTTCAGCCCAAGACCGCTGGCGGGGTACTGGGAAGAACGGCGATTCTTCCCGGTGGACGGCCGCGACCCGAAGAACCACGGCGAGAAAGCGTTCTGCCTCGCAAGGAACATCATCGCCTACGCGACCGGGATGGAACTTCCCAAACCGAAACTCACCAAGACGATCCTCGTGCCACCCGAAAAGGGCGGCATCGCGCGAAGCAAGTTCCGAGCGCTGCAACTGAAGTACATCAGCGACGCGAGTGTTCAACAACCGCCCGCGTCCGACGCGTTGCGGAACCTGATGGCGTATCTCGGCCAACACGCGAAGCTCGACGTGGCGCTGACGAGTGAGGTGCTTCCGCCGTCCGCCGTACAACTGACGAAGTACAAGTTCATGTACCTGCACGGGCGCAAGCCGATCACGTTCACGGTGGAGGAGTCGGACAACATCAAGGCGAACTTGCAAACCGGTGGGTTGTTGCTCGCGGACGCGGCGTGCAACGACATCAAGCAGTGGAAGGTGTTCGATCAGTCCTTCCGCGACGCGATGCTGAAGATGTTCCCGGACCAAAAATTGGTGGTAATCCCGACGCGCACGCCCGACGGCAAGGAGGAGCCACTGTACAAGATCGCGTCGCAAGCGGGGATTAACCTTGGCTCGGTGGAGTGCCGCCGCGAGAACGCCGAGGGGACCGGTGCGGAGAAGAAACTTCGGACCTACCCGGTGATGCTGGAAGGCATCAAGATCGACGGCCGCTGGGTCGTGATCTACAGCAGGTACGACATCGGCTGTGCGATCGAGGGCCACAAGTCCGCGGACTGCCTCGGACACGACAAGGAAAGCGCCCTTCGCATCGCTAGCGCGATCGTGCTGTACTCGCTGAGGCGGTAGCCCGTATGTCGGGGTATCTGCCATCTGCCCGATTGAGTCCCTTTGAGGTCTTTGGAAATGGATCGCGTGAACGCCGCGTGTGAGTACCTCTTCGATCTGCGGCTCAATCGCGGCCAGGTCGCGGCCCTACCCGCGGACATCGTGCCGCGGACACTCGCCGAAGGCTATCAAGTCCAAGAGCGGATCGTCGAGAAACTCCGGAACCGGTTCGGCGGTCGTCCGATCGGGTACAAGATCGCCTGCACGAGCGAACTCGCCCAGAAGGCGCTCGGTGTGGACGGGCCGTTCTTCGGGATTCTTCTTTCGCACTCGTCGCACCGCACCCCGGCAGCGCTCGCGAGCGCAGACTTCACCGTCCGGTGCGCCGAAGCCGAGTTCGGCTTCGAGATGGCGGAGGATGTGCCGCCCGGCCCGAACTACACGGCCGAAACGATCCGGGACTTCATCGGGGCTGCGCTGCCCTCGATCGAGATCGTGGATCACCGCTACAACGACTGGCGGTCTGTCGGTGCGCCGTCGCTGCTTGCCGACAACGCGATTCACGGTACGTGGGTCGCGGGTGAACCATACCCAGGCTGGCGGGACCTCGACTTAGCCCGGCACCCGGTTTCCCTTGTTGTGAACGACACGAAGACGTTCACCGGCTCGGGCGCGGCGGTGCTGGGGAATCCGCTGAACGTGGTCGCGTGGCTGGCGAATGAACTGCCGAAGTTCGGTCGCCGGTTGAGCCGTGGCGACCGGGTCACGACCGGAGTCACGACCGACATCTATCTCGCACACGCGGGCGACCGACTTACAGCCGACTTCGGCGTCCTCGGTCGGGTCAGCCTGTCTTTCGATCCCGAGTGAACCAGCGTACCGGTTGTCGTGGGGAAGGGCGGCTTGCTTCTCCTACCTGAACCCGTTGAGCGTGTGGCAGACGCCGTAACCCTTTCGTAACAGACCCCTCACGTTCCAATCGCATTTCCCGTGGCTCTCGTCATAATGACAGCGCGCCAGGCTCCGGCCGCGCCGTTCAACTCGTTGGAGGTTTAGCCATGCGGTTCCTGCGACATCTACTTCCCGTGTTCGTCGTTGCGCTCGCCAGCGCAAGCTCCGCAAACGCGGCCGGACTGCTAATCCCCGAAGACAAGAAGCTCCCGCCGCTCGCGATGGTCAACCACAAGGTGACCGTCTCCATCGACGAACAGGTGGCCATCACCACCGTCGAGCAGACGTTCCGCAACCACACCGACCGCAACCTCGAAGCCACCTACCTGTTCCCAGTGCCCAAGGGCGCCAGCGTGGACAAGTTCACCATGTGGGTGGACGGCAAAGAACTCGGTGGCGAACTCCTCGACGCCAAGCACGCACACAAGGTCTACACCGACATCGTGCGCCGCACGCAAGACCCCGGCTTGCTGGAGTACCTGGGGAACAGCCTGCTCAGGCTGAGCGTCTTCCCGGTGCCGCCCAAGGGCGACCAGAAGATCAAGATCAGCTACAAGTTCGTTGCGCCGAAGGACGGGAGCGTGGTCGAGTACATCTACCCGCTCAAGACCGACGGCAAGGCGACCCGCACGCTCGAAGAGTTCTCGGTGAACCTCACCATCAAGTCGAAGCACGCGGTCCAGAACGTTTACAGCCCGACGCACGCGATCACGACCACCCGCAAGGGTGAGAAGGAAGTGAACGTCTCGTTCGAGCGCAACCAGGCGATCCTGGACAAGGACTTCCAGCTCTACTACGGCTTCGGCGACAAGGACATCGGCCTCACGCCGCTTGTCTACAAGCCGATCACCGCGGAAGACGGCTACTTCATGTTCCTCGTTTCGCCGCAACTCGAAGCCGAGAAGAAGCGGATGCCGCGCGACCTCGTGCTCGTGCTCGACACGTCGAGCAGCATGTCTGACATCAAGATGCAGCAGGCGAAGAAGGCGCTCAAGTTCTGCCTCTCGCAACTGAAGGCTGAGGACCGGTTCGGCGTCATCAAGTTCTCGACTACGGTCACGCCTTTCCGCGACAAACTCATTGAAGCGAATAAGGACTACATCGAGGCCGCGACGAAGTGGGTCGATGGGCTGAAGCCGAGCGGCGGCACCGCGATCTGGCCGGCGCTCGATGAAGCGATGGGCATGCGGTCGTCGGACGTCGGCCGGCCGTTCACGATGGTGTTCTTCACGGACGGCCAGCCAACCGTGGACATCACGAACCCGGACGCGATCCTGAAGAAGGTTCAGGAGAAGAACACGGGTAACACCCGCATCTTCACCTTCGGCGTGGGCGACGACGTGAACGCTGCGATGCTCGACCAACTCGCCGATTCGACGCGCGCCGTCGCGACCTACGTTCGCGAAGCCGAAGATATCGAGACGAAGGTCGCGGGGCTGTACGCGAAGATCAGCAACCCGGTGCTGACGGACCTGCGGCTCGCGACCGGCGACACCGTCCGCATTCACGAGATGTACCCGCCGAAACTCCCCGACCTGTTCTCGGGCACGCAGTTGGTGGTGATCGGGCGCTACACCGGCAGCGGACACTCCGCGATCCGCTTGACAGGTATGGTGGGGAAGGAGAAGCAGGAGTTCGTTTACGAATTGAACTTCCCCGCGAAGACCGAATCGGACACCGGCAAGGACTTCGTCGAGCCGCTTTGGGCGCGTCGCAAGGTCGGGTACATTCTCGATCAGATTCGCGTGAATGGCGAGAAAAAGGAACTCATCGACGAAGTTGTGGCGCTCGCGAAGCGCTACGGGATCGCGACGCCGTACACAAGTCACCTCGTGGTGCCGGACGGCGTGATGCCGGTAGTACCGCCGACCACGCGTCCTGGCGATCCGAAGGGCCCGCGTCCGGTTCCGTTCCCGGTCGCGCCGCCGATCGCGGGCGGACCGATGGGTGGCTTCGGCGCGCTGCCGCCGGCCGCGCCTGGCGGCAAGCCGCAGACTGTCGAAGAGTTCGCGAAGAATCAGGCTGCCGGCGATAAGGGCGACGGTAAGAGCGGTCTCGCGGGGAACCGTGGTCTGACGACCGAGCGCCAGGTGAAGGAAGCGATCGATCAGTTGAAGTCGGAGAAAGACCCGATCGCCCGCGCGAAGCTTACCGAAGACGTGAAGAAGTACGCGGAGCAGAAGAAGGTCTGGGACGACTCCAACACCGCCTTGAAGGGTCGCAAGGATGGCTACCAGAGCGGGCAACTCGGCGTTGACCTGTCGTGCGCCGCTAACAACCTGCGCAACCAGGATCGCGTGAGTCTAACCGCGAACCGTCAGGTGTACGGTCGCAACTGCCTCGAAATCGGCGGCGTCTGGATCGACGACGCGTACAAGGCCGACACCAAGTCCGTCACGGTGAAGGCCCAGAGCGACGCGTACTTCCGCATTCTCGAGAAGCACCCGGAGATCAAGGACGTGTACCGCCTCGGCAACCACGTCGTGTGGATGACGCCGAGCGGCACAGCTCTGGTCATTGACTTGACGCAAGGCAAGGAGAAGCTCGAAGACAGCGAGATCAACACGCTGTTCGTCAAGAAGTAATTGGAAACTGTTGGATAGCCGCAAGCCGTAGGCGAGTGCGTCACTCATTCGGTCGAGTGACGCACTCGCCTACGGTTCATGTGTTTCCGAGACAGGTCCGATAGTAAATGTTATGTAATTCATAGTGCGGGGACTGCACCTCGGAAGGGGAGAGCAGGGAGCCAGGGGCTGGGGCTGGCGCTGGCAATTCGCGTTCGACCTGAAGCGTTGTGTGGCGTAAACTGAGTATCTCTCCTGCTGCGCACCCAACCCGCCGATGACCGAGGCTAACGAATGCGGTTGCTACTCGCACTCTGCACCGTTTCATATGTCGTTCCAGCACTAGCTGCTGATCCTGTCGCCAAACCGACTGCGGCGCAACTCGAATACTTCGAGACGAAAGTGCGCCCAGTGTTGGCGGAAAACTGCTATTCGTGCCACGGTGCGAAGAAGCAGAATGCCGGTTTGCGCCTCGACACCGCCGCGGGCATCAGAGTAGGGGCCGACAACGGCAAAGTCATCGTGCCGGGCGACCCCGCGAAGAGTCGCCTCATCAAGTCGGTGCGGCGCGAGCACGAACTGCCGATGCCGCCCAAGACGCCGCTTCCGCCAGCAGCGATCGAGATTCTGGTGGAGTGGGTGAAGAGTGGGGCCGCGATCCCTGACGATATCGCCATTGGACCGGCGACGGATCCAAAGAAGCACTGGGCGTTCCAGCCTGTCAAGCTACCCGATGTTCCCAAAGTTAGCCGTGAGCCGAAGGCGAACGGTCCGCTCTACCCCATTGATGCGTTCGTTCTCGCGAAGCTCAGTGACAAGGGGATGTCACTCGCGCCGCGAGCGGATAAACGCACGCTGATCCGCCGCGCGTACTTCGACCTGATCGGTCTTCCGCCTACAGCCGAAGAAATTGAAGCATTCGTGAAGGACGAATCCCCAGACGCGTGGGAGAAACTCATCGACCGGTTACTCGCGAGCGAGCGCTACGGCGAGCGCTGGGGCCGGTACTGGCTCGACATCGCACGCTACGCCGACTCGAAGGGCTACGTCCTCACACAGGAACGTGCCTTCGCGTTTTCTTACACCTACCGCGACTACGTCATCCGTTCGTTCAACGAAGACAAGCCATACGATCGGTTCGTGACGGAACAGATCGCGGCCGACCTGCTTCCGCTCGGCGAGGATAAGCGTCCGCTCGCGGCGATGGGATTCCTCACGCTGGGGCGGCGGTTCCTGAACAACCAAGCCGACATCATTGACGACCGCATCGACGTAGTGACGCGTGGTTTCATGGGCCTCACCGTGACGTGCGCGCGTTGTCACGACCACAAGTACGACCCCATACCGACAAAGGATTACTACTCGCTTTACGGCGTGTTTGCGAGCACCAACGAACCGGCGGAACTGCCGCTGATCGGTGAGGTGAAGCAGACACCAGAAGTCCTCGCCTACGAGTTGGAACTCGACCGGCGCGAGGCCGACTTCAAAGCTGAAAGCGCGCGGCGGCACGCGACCACGCTGAAGAAACTTCGCGACCCGTTCACTGTGGCCGAGTACTTCCGCGCGGTGCTGGACTTGCGCGGCAAACCGAACGACGAGGTGCAAGCGCTACTGCGGCAGCGCGACCTGACGCGACTCGTCTACGACCGCTGGCGCACGTTCCTCGAAACGGAGTGGAAAGCCAAATCACCCGTGTATTCACCTCTGCTCGCGCTCGTCGCGCTCCAGGAGAGAGACTTTGAAGCGAAGGCGCTCGGGGCGCTCGCAAAAGACACGAACCCATTGGTGCTGAAGGCGATTACGGACGCGAAACCGAAGAACGTGAAGGCTGTGGCCGAGACGCTCGCGAACACGGTTGGCGCGAACCCGCCTCCGGGCACCCTCACGAAGGAGCAGGCGGAACTCTTCAAGGTGTGGGCTACCGGCGGGCCGATCGACATTTTGGTCGCGGACGCGGACAAGATCCAGAACCGCGCCGACCGCGATGCGCTCGCGGCGCTCCGCAAGAAGATCGACTCCTTCAAGGTTGCGAACCCGTACGCCCCACCACGGGCGCACGTGTTGAAAGACAACGCATCCCCGACGCAGCCTGTGGTGTTCCTCCGCGGCAACCAGAACAACCGCGGCCCTCAAGTACCGCGACAAGCGCCCGAGATCGTGGCGCCGAACCGCAAACCGTTCACGCAAGGCAGCGGGCGCCTCGAACTCGCAAAGGCCATTACTGCCCCGGAGAACCCGCTGACGGCGCGCGTGATGGCGAATCGCGTGTGGCTAGGCCACTTTGGGCACGGTCTGGTGCGCACTCCTTCCGATCTCGGTATGCGGTCCGACCCGCCAACGCACCCCGATCTGCTCGACTACCTCGCGAGCAACTTCATGAAGGACGGTTGGAGCATCAAACGCCTTCACAAGCGCATCATGCTGTCGGCCACCTATCAGCAGTCGAGCGCGGTGTCGGGTGACATGTACAAGCTCGATCCCGAGAACCGGCTACTCGCGCACCAGAACCGCCGCCGGCTCGACTTCGAGGGCTTACGCGATTCCTTGCTCACTGCATCAGGCAAGCTCGACACAACCAGCGGCGGGAAGCCGGTCGATCTGCTCAAGGCACCGTATTCGACGCGGCGCACCGTGTACGGCTTGCTGGATCGGACCAACCTGCCCGGAACGTTCCGGGTCTTCGACGTGGCGAGTCTCGACACACACAGCCCGCAGCGCTTCCAGACCACCGTGCCGCAACAGGCGCTGTTCCTGCTCAACAGCCCGTACGTGCAAGATCAGGCGAAGGCGCTCGCGGGGCGCAAAGAAATCACTGAAGCAAAGACCGCGCAAGCGAAGGTGACGGCACTGTACCGCGTCGCGCTGGGGCGTAGTCCGACAAAGGACGAACTTGCGCTCGCCACGGAGTTCGTCGGTGACGACGACCTGAAGAGCGCGTTCGGGCGCTGGCCGCAGTTGGCGCAGGTGCTGTTGCTGAGTAACGAGTTCGCTTTCGTGGATTAACCGTAGTCATCACGCTCCGCGTGATGTCGCCTTCGCCGTTCAGGTGCGCTTTGAACAAAATGTAATCGCTTACCGCAGCGCGGACATCACGCGGAGCGTGATGACTACGATAAAGACAACACGCGGTTCTCATCGTAGTCATCACGCTCCGCGTGATGTCGCCTTCGCCGTTCAGGTGCGCTTTGAACAAAACGTAATCGCTTACCGCAGCGCGGACATCACGCGGAGCGTGATGACTACGATAAAGACAACACGCGGTTCTCATCGTAGTCATCACGCTCCGCGTGATGTCGCCTTCGCGGCGCGGTAGCGATTTGCGCCGGACGTTATTGCTCGCCACGGCGCGGACATCACGCGGAGCGTGATGACTACGATAAAGAGGTTCACATGCTTCCTATCGCAATGTCTCGGCGCGAGATGCTGACCCGGTGCGGCGTCGGTATGGGCTTGCTCGGCCTCACGAAACTCATGGGCGACTCCGGGTTGCTGGCCGCTGACAATCTCAACCCGCTCAGCCCGAAGAAGCCGCATTTCGTGGGCAAGGCGAAGCGCGTCATCCACATCTTCGCCAACGGCGGGCCGTCGCAGGTCGATACCTTCGACCCTAAGCCGGCACTTGACAAGTACGCTGGTAAGCCGCTGCCAATCGCGAATCACCGCACTGAGCGCCGCACCGGTGCCGCGTTCCCGTCGCCGTTCAAGTTCAAGAAATACGGGCAGAGTGGGCTTGAGATCAGCGACCTGTTCGCGAACACCGCGAAGCATGCGGACGACATCTGCGTGATCCGCTCGATGCACGCGGACGTGCCGAACCACGAGCCGTCGTTCCTCCTGATGAACTGCGGTGAGCCGCGTCAGATTCGCCCCAGCATGGGGAGTTGGGTCACATACGGCCTCGGCACCGAGAACCAGAATTTGCCGGGGTTCGTCGCGATGTGCCCGAACGGATACCCGCTCCAGGAGAACCAGAACTGGCAGTCCGGGTTCCTGCCGGGCGTATTCCAGGGCACCTACGTTGACTCGAAGCACACTGACGTGGAGAAGCTCGTCGAGTTCGTGAAGAACAAGGCGACCACGAAGGCCGACCAGCGCAAGCAACTCGACCTGCTCGCGCGCCTCAACGGGATGCACCAGGACGCGCGGCCTAATGACCCGCAGTTAGAAGCGCGCATCCAGTCGTTCGAGTTGGCGTCGCGTATGCAGACCGAGGCGAGCGAAGCGTTCGACATCACGAAGGAACCCAAGCACATCATCGACGCGTACGGCCCCGGCGAGCAGGCGCGGAGTCTGCTGCTTGCGCGTCGGCTGGTCGAACGAGGCGTCCGCTTCGTTCAGGTGAGTCACGGCCCGGTCCAGCCGTGGGACAGTCACGACGATTTGGAAATCAGCCACAAGCGGCTCGCGGGGCAAGTCGATAAGGCCATCGCCGCGCTGATCGCGGACCTGAAGCGCTTGGGGCTATTCGACAGCACGCTGATCCTGTGGGGCGGCGAGTTCGGGCGCACGCCGGTGGTGGAACTGCCGACGCCGGGGTCGAACGCGGGGAAGATCAACGGTCGCGACCACAACCACTGGGGCTTCTCGGTGTGGCTCGCGGGCGGCGGCGTGAAAGGCGGGCAAGCGATCGGCGCGACCGACGAGTTCGGCTTCAAGGCAGTGGAGAAGCCGGTCCACGTCCACGACCTGCACGCGACGATGCTGCACCTGCTCGGCTTCGACCACGAGAAGTTCACGTACCGCTACGCGGGTCGCGACTTCCGCCTCACCGACGTGAAGGGTAAGGTGGTGAAGGAAGTACTGGCGTAAGGTGGACAAGCCCGCAGCGCGAGCTAAGGGCGATGACGCCCTTGCTTGGAAAGTCGACACTTTCCGCACCACGCTGCACGATGTAGCGCGTGTTTACAACTCGCCCGCCAGCATCTTTTCACGTTCGGTGTGCAATCTCGTTCACCCGCGCGATGCCTGTCTTAGCTTTGATCGCCGCGACGAGATCCGCGTTGGATCGGATGTCGCAGTCGAAGTCGGTGTAGCAGCAACCCACCGTGTACGGCTGGTGCGAGTCGCTGTTCCCGAGTTGGGCGAAGTTGGGGTACTTCTCCAGCAGCTTCGCGGCTTTCTTGCGCAGGTCTTTGTCCATGTTGTTGGACATCACCTCGATGCCGTCGAGTGCCGGGTTCTGCTCCGCGAGCATCTTCTCGAACGGTTGGTCCCACCGGTTTGGGTGCGCCGCGACGCACGCGCCGCCCTGCCGGTGAATCTCCGCGCACAGCTTCGGCCACGGGATGCCGCGCGGCAGTGCGAAAGGGTCGGTGACGCCGTAACAGAGTACGTCACCGCCGCGCCCGGTTACCTCCACGCCCGCGAGGATCACCAATTGCGGCGCGGCCGCGCGAAGTTCTTCCAACTCTTTTTCGGTCCACAAGTAGTCGTGTTCGGTGATCACAACTCCGTCCAGCCCGGCCTTGATTGCGGCTTGCATCAACTCGAAGGGGTCGCTGTCGGCGTCGGGCGAGTGTCGGGACGTGTGCATGTGCAGATCGAACTTCATCGCGTTTCCTTTCCTTGCAAGCCGCTATTGTACTGTCACAGGCCGAAATGAAGGAGGCGAGTCATGTCGCGCGAACACGCACTCACAATCTGGTCCGCGGCGGTCGATGCGGTGCGCCCCGAACCGCTTGTACGGGCAGCGGTCGAAGCCGACGCTACGATCTGCCAAGCCACGCGGATCTTGATCGTAGGTGCAGGCAAAGCCGGCCCGGGAATGGCTGCGGGTCTGGAAGCCGCACTCGCGGATCGGCTCGAACGCGTCGAAGGATTGCTCAATGTGCCGGAAGGAATGACTGCACCACTGGATCGCGTTCGGCTGCACGCGGCGCGCCCGCAGGGCGTGAACGAACCGACCGTCGAAGGCGTCGCGGGCACGGAGGAGATGTTGAATCTGCTTCACGGCGCTGGGCCAGAGGATGTTGCGGTGTGCTTGCTGTCCGGTGGCGGGTCCGCGCTGCTCCCCGCACCTGTCGAAACCGTGTCGCTGGCGGACAAACTCGCGATCACCAAACTCCTACACCGATGCGGCGCGACCATCGATGAGATGAACTGCGTGCGCAAACACCTCTCTCGTGTGAAGGGTGGCCGACTCGCGGAAGCATTCCGCGGCAAACGACTCGTGTCGTTCATCATTTCAGATGTGGTGGGCGACCCGCTGGACGTGATAGCGTCTGGCCCGACCTCGCCGGATCCAACCACCTTCGCGGACGCGCTCCAGGTGCTGCTGAAGTACGACCTGGGTGACTCCACTCCGCCGGCGGTTCTACTTCACCTGGAAGCTGGCTGTGCTGGCCGCGTCTCCGAAACGTTAAAGACAGTCCCCGCGAACGTGGAAAACCGTGTAATCGGTACCAATCGCGTGGCACTCGACGCGGCGAGGCAAAGGGCGGAAGAACTGGGGTATCGCGTACTTGATATGGGATCATTCGTGGAAGGCGAAACGCGCCACGTCGCGACCGCGCTCGCGGGTGTCGTGCGAAGCGTGAAGCGAGACGGGCACCCGCTGAAGCCGCCCGCGTGCATCTTGCTCGGCGGCGAGACGACGGTGACACTCGGCGAGCGCCCGGGGAAGGGTGGACGCAACCAGGAGTTCGTGCTCGCGCTGCTCGCGAAACTCGGCGCAGAGTCGCGAGGCGTGACCGTGCTGAGCGGTGGCACCGACGGCGAGGACGGCCCCACCGACGCGGCCGGCGCGGTCGCGGACGAAGCCACATTTCTCGCAGCGCGACAGCAACTCGCGCCGGATGACTTCTTGCGGCGCCACGATGCATACCACTTCTTCGACCGTGTTAGCGGGTTGATCCGCTGCGGGTTGACCGGCACCAACGTGATGGACGTCCGCATCATCCTGGTGCGAGAGTGACCGCCGTAGGTTGATCGTGGCACCTGGATGCCATTAACGAGACAGGAGAAAACCGGTGCGCCCCATGTGCCTCCATGTGCCACACGATTAGAGCGGATCCAGATAAAGATGGAGCGTCGTGTAACGAGCCACGACCGCAAGGAGGGCGGCCAACGTAAGCCACTCCCACGCGGGCGCGGCTCGTTACACGACACGAGTCTGGAAGTTGCTCTAGCGCCCTGGTTTGTTCTTGTCACGCGGCTGGGGGTCGGGCGATTTTGTGGGCGGGTCGTCGCTCTCGGAGTCCGACACGGGTGCTCTTACTTTCGCGCGGTCGGCCAGGAACCGCAGCAACTCATCGGGCGCGATCAGTCCGTCACCGTTCCGGTCCATAGGGGTAAACTCGTCGATCGATCGCATCTGTTTTCGCCACTCGTACAACCCGACCTGACCGTCTTGGTCGGTGTCGTACGCGACAAACCAGTCGGGCAGCCCGGGCGGTAACTTGCCGAACCGAACCGCGAACGGGAGCGCATCGCGCGGCGTGCCAGTCGGCGCCGGTGTCACGGGCACCACGGGGCGCACCTCTGGGGGTGGCTGCAAGGCGCCTTTGGGGAGCTTGATCGAAATTTCGCCTGACGCGACTCGGTCCGAGACGGAACGAAGCTGGGACCGGTAGTAGTCCGCGTACTCCGCGTGGTCGACGAACCCGTCGCCGTTTCGGTCCCACCGCTGCCGTTGGTCGCGGAGTGTGTCCGGCATCTCGTCAGTCGCGAGCCGTCCGTCCGCGTTCCGGTCGAACCCGCGAAACAGCTTCGCCGATTGTTCGGCCTGGACCGAGTCGGGCACCGTGCCCAGCGGGAGCCGCCCGTTGTTGCGAATCGCCTGGAAGAGCCGCGTCTCAAGTTCGGGGGAGGGTCGCTCGTAGGCCTTGCGCAGTTCCTGTGAGATGGCCTGTTGCTGATCCGGGGTCAGGTTGTAGAGCCGGCGGATTTCGCGGAAGATCTTCGCCTCACGCTCAGGCGTTGGATTCTTGTACTGCTTGCGCAACTCGTCGAGGATGTCCTTGTCCGCCTCAAAGGGCGCCTTGTACGCCTCCTCGACCTCCTTGACGAGCGAACGGAACTCGTCCGGCGGCGGTTTGGGCGTTGCGGGCTTACCGCCGCCCGGTGGCTGGGCGTGGTCTGGGGCCGGTGTCAACAGCAGGGCGAAGACAGCAGTTGTGGCCCAGGTTGTGAGGGTTGTGGTACGCATGCGTCAGCACCTCCTGAAGGTTCTTGACATCGCGAAGTATACCCGCTCGGGGTAAGTCAATCGTGAACGGAAGAAAAGAAATCGTTCCTCGCACCACCCGACGCGGACGCCGCGAGATAGGTCAACCGGTGATTGCTACGGGCGGGATCGCGTGAACCGGTAAACTGAACGTGTTGCGTGGGCGGAACCTCCCGTCGCTCCGTGGAGTATTCTCATTGATCATCCGCGTGTCCTCGCTCGCTGTCGCCACCGGTTCGCTCGTCGTTCTCGTCGGGTTGACTGCGGCTTTGTGGTGGCGCGAGTATCAGCACCGTAATGGAACTCTCAGCCGGCCGCTCGTTGTTTACGCCGCGCCAACGAGCCGGTTGCCGCTCGAACTGATCGCGGCCGACTACGATCGCGAAACCGGGCAGCGCATCGAACTGCGTTTCGGCCCGTCCGAAGATATTCTCACGAAAGTCCGCTACCAGGCTCCTGGTGAGCCGGCCGACCTGTTCATCCCCGCCGACGATAGCTACGTTCGTCAGGCACGCGACCTCGGTCTTGCTGAGGAGTCCGTACCACTCGCACGCGTTTGCGCCGTGGTGCTGCTCGCGAAGGGCAACCCGAAGGGGATCGCAACGTGGGCTGACCTGCTCCGCGAGGGCGTGACCGTGGCCGTACCGAACCCGGGCGCCGCGGTCGGGAAACTGACTCGCGAACACCTCACGAACACGCGGAAGTGGGCGGCGCTGGAACCGCGTGTGGTGGATACGGGGACCGTCACCGAGGCGGCGAACGCGACGAAGGTTGGAAGCGCGGACGCGGCTGTTGTGTGGGACGCGGTCGCCAGCGGCCCGGCCTACCAGGGACAAACGATCCTCGTGCTGTCGGAACTCGATGGCGTCACGGGGCGTGTCGAGGTGGCGCTGCTCACCCAGTCGCGCGATCCGGCAGCGGCGCTGAAGTTCGCCCGCTACGTCACCGACCCGGATCGCGGGTTGGTCCGGTTCCGCGACTTCGGCTTTCGCGTTGAAGTGCGGGCTGGCGGCTTCGTGCCGCTGGTCCGTGATTCGTTCTCACCCCGTGAGGGGGCTGGACCGTGAGGGCACCGACCCGCGATGCCCGATCAAACGCGCCGTTCTACGTGTGCATGGGGCTGCTTGGCGGAGTGTACGTCGGCCTGATTGCCGCGCTAGTCGTGGCCGACATCGCGCATACCTCGTTTGGCGACATCGGGCGGGCGCTCGCGTCTCCGCAGATCCGCGCCGCAGTGTGGTTAAGTCTGTTGAGTAGTTCGGCCGCCGCGATCCTCTCCGTGTGGGTTGGCGTGCCGCTCGGTTACCTGCTGTCGCGAACACGGTTCCCCGGCCGCACCGTTCTGGACGTTCTGCTCGACGTGCCGATCGTACTTCCTCCGCTTGTCGTTGGTCTGAGCCTCCTGATCCTGTTCCAGACGCAACCGGGCGCGTGGTTCCAGCGGCACGTGTTTCCGGTGACGTACGCGGTCGCGGGGGTGGTGTTGGCGCAGTTCGTGGTGTCCGCTGCGTTTGCGGTGCGGACCATGCGGGTGACGTTTGACCAGATCGACCCGCGAGCCGAGGACATCGCATGCACGCTCGGGTGCAGCCGGGCGCAGGCGTTCTGGCGCGTCACACTCCCGGAGGCGCGGCGTGGTGTGCTGACCGCGTTCGCGCTCGCGTGGGCGCGGGCGCTTGGCGAGTTCGGACCGATTCTCGTGTTCTGCGGTGCGACGCGGATGCGCACGGAGGTGCTTTCTACGAGCGTGTTCCTGGAGCTGAGCGTCGGGAACCTGGAAGCGGCACTCGCGGTGTCGCTATTGATGATCGCGGTGGCGGTGGCTGTACTCGTGGTGATGCGCGCGTTTGGGCTGCGTGGCACCGGACCGGGTTGAGTCGGGGAAGTGTGGTCGCGCATCGACAAGAGTTTCTGACTGACGCCGACTGAGTGGGAATGGCAGTGCGCGGTCACTGCGGCTTGAGGACGACCCGAGTGCCGGTGCCGGATTCGTACAAGACGTCGGTCCATGCGCTGTTCACCACCGTCGACACGGTTGTGAACGCCAAGGTCGGCGTGCGGATTGGGTTCGGAGCACTCGCTCTTGGCTCGCCGTACCCGACGCGCTCGGACCTGTACGTTGGATACGGGCGGTCGCTGACGGGTGAGGTGTGGTACAAGAATCTCGTTCGCGTCGAGTACCGGATGTTCTACTGTTCGCGTTTGTCATGCGTCGCGACCGGGAGTGTGGGCCAAGCATCTCCTGTGAAGGTGTCGGGCCCACTCTACCGGTCACGGCTTGTTATCCAACCGCAGACACTCGAATTACCGGAACGGGTGTGCCGCTCGATCGCTTTCCGGAAATGCGTAGCACCTCAAGGAACCGCGACCGCAAGGGAGCGGCAAAGCTCAACCACTCCCTTGCGGTCGCGGCTCGTTAAACAACGCTACACCGTTCCCAAACGCGCTCTAGTTGGAGGCGCCCAGACCTTCCAACCGGAACACGGTTAGTTGATTGCTCATGTTCTCACCTTGCCGTTGGCGGGCGACGTCAGGCGTATTTGTCGCGCAACACCTTCGCGGCCGCGGCCTCGTTCTTCAGCTTCTGGTAGACCTCGTCGAGGCTCACCACGGCGGCCGAACCGGGGGCGAATCCGCAGTCAGGGTTGAGCGTGATCCGGGCCGCGTCCAGGTGTTTCATCGCGGCCTCGACTCGCGCGACGATCTCGGACACCGTGTCCACCCGCCCCGGCTCGGTGCCGACGCAACCCAACCCGATCTCCATGTCTTCACGAAGATCACGGAGGACCGCAAGGTCGCCCGCTTCTGGGGCGGTGAACTCAAGTGTGAGGTGGTGCACCTTGAGCCGGTTGAGGTGTGGCAGGATCGGGCCGTACCCGCCGCAGAAGCGAGCCTCCCCGCGCGCCCGCGCACCCGCGCGCCGGCACAGATGGCACGCCAGTTTGACCCCACCAATCCCGGCTACCACCTCGTTCGTCATGTCCACTGCGAACCCTGCGGCCTTGTCTGGGTCTTCGTATTGGCTGCGCACGCCGGGATCGACGAAGAGGCAGAGGTGCGGGTCGTCAATCTGAACGACGCTGACACCCTCGCGAACCAGGCGCTGAAGTTCCTCGCGCAGGATCGGCACGCAGGCGCGGACGAAGTCCTCGCGCTTCGGGTACGCGCCGGACGACAGTTCGGCGTCCCAGAGTCGTTCGCCAAGCAGCGCGGGGGAAGGAAGTGTCGCCTTGATCTGCTTGCCCGTGAGCGTCTTGAGAAAGGACACTTCGCGAGCGATGAAGCCGGGGTTCTTCGGGCTTAACCGGTCCACGACGACCGTTCGCGGTCGGCCATCCGAGTAGTGGTCTACCCGGAAGCCGTGAGCCAGTTCCGCAATCACCCCGATGTAGGACTTCCGCCACCACTCCCCATCGGTTACGACATCCAAACCCGCCATCTCTTGCAGGGCCACGGCCGAGGAGACCGCCCGTTCCATGAGCCGACGATATTCGTCGGGTGGGGCAGGGGACTCGCGGTTGATGAGATCCTTGACGTAGTCCGGCCGCGGGAGCGAGCCAACGACGGACGTGGGGAATAATTGCTTCGTGCTCATTTGATCCATGCCCGGTTGAAAGGATGAGAGATGAGGTGCGAACCGAGGTAGAAGACACGTTGGCGTTGTGCCTGTCTTCTTTCATCCTTCATCCTTCCGAAAGGTCCAGTGCCGTCGGGCGTACTCGAAGTCCTGCTGGGTGTCGATCTCGATGTACCCGCCGGGCGTGTCCACCTGCGCGAACAACTCGCCCGCCTCGACCATGTCCTGGAACAACTGAATCATGTACGCCTTCTCGAACACGCGGGCTTCGCGGAACGGCCTGCCGGCATACCGTTCGCGACACCGACGATGGTGCTCCCGGAGTCGGGTCGCGCCTGAGGCCGAGAACTTCGCCACCCCGATGAACTCACCGTGCGCCAGTTCGGTGTCGATGTCGCGTGAGACGCGGGTAACCCACTTCCCCTCGATCAGCACCTTCTCGGCATCGTCCGGTGGGTGTTCGGTACGGTCCGTGTACCGCTTCCGCCAGTCGGTGTCCACCACCAGAGCCAGGTCGTCGGTGTTCGCCAGCGCCAGGCGTACTACTTCGGGAGTGATGAGGGTGTCCGAGTACGAGCACAGGAACGGCCCATCCATCAGATCCTCGGCGTGAAACAGCGACGCGAGAATGTTGTTGTTCGGCCAGTCCGCGTTGTGGCGGAACGTGAGTTCCGGGTAGGCCGCGCGCACCTTGTTGATCTGGTAGCCGCCGATGAAAGCGATGCGTTCGACGCCGTTGGCCCGGAGGGCGGCGAGCGTCCAGTCGAGGATGCGCCGGCCGCTGACCTCGGCGAAACACTTGGGAGTGTCCGCGGTGGTGGGCATCAGCCGCTGACCGCGGCCCGCCCCAATGATGATCGCCTGCATCGTATCAGTTTCCTCTGTTACAAGGATGAGGGGTGGAGGAGCAGAAAAGTTGCTCGCTTCATCCTTCATCCTTCCGAAGCGGGCCGACGCGCCACAAGATCGCCACCACCGCAGCGGCTGCGACGGCGCAACCTGCCCAGAAGTGAATGGCCGTCTGCCAGTCGTAATGGTGTTTCAGGTAGCCGGTCACGAGGTCGCCGGTGAACGCGCCCATGTAGCCCATGAAGTTGACGAACCCGGCGGCAGCGGCAGCAGTCCCCCGCCGGGCGAGGTCGGCCGGAGCGGTGCCGACCAACAAAACCTGCGCGCCGAAGATCGCGAACCCGATCCAAAACAGGAGAACCACCGTGGCCGCGACGCTGGTTCGAGAAAGAACGTCGTACGCCACGGTCAGACCGCCCAGCAGGAGCAACAATCCGCAAATCACGGGCGCGCGACGCCCGCCGAAATAGCGGTCCGTGGCCCACCCGCCGAACAGCGCCCCCACGATCCCGCCCGCAGGCAAGACAGCGTACTTGATCGCGGTCCCCAGCACGCTGCTCTTTTGCACCTCCAGAAGGTGAGCCAATCCCCAGTCCTGGAAGAAGTAGCGGGTCGCGTCGAGGAGGAACAGTGTGACGGCCAGCACCCAGAGTGCAGGATTGGCCAGTGTGAGCCAGACGGTTTCGGTCCACCGCCCCCGCTTTGCTGCGCGGCGCAAAGTCGCGGTCGCGCGTTCCTCCGCGTCGCCGGGCGACTCCCGCAAGAACATCAGCATGTGGATGGCGGCGAGCGCCAGGAGGACCGCGGGGACGTAAAAGGCTCCGCGCCAGCCGAGCCAGTGTACCGAAGCGCCGGCGACGAGGTACGTCACGCCTGCCATGAACTGATAACTCGTGCCGACGACCCCGATGGCCCGACCGCGGCGGGTGGCCGGAACCCAGTTCGCGACCACGCGAACGCACGGGGTCCAGCCCAGAGCCTGACAGTAGCCGTTACAGGCCCAGACGAAGATGAGAAAGTACAGCCCTTCGGAAAGGCCGAAGACCACGTTCATCGCGGCCGACCCGAGCATCCCGACGGCGAGGAGTCGGCGGGCCGGGATCCGCTCAGCGAACTGGCCGTTTACCAACTGGCCGATCGCGTACGCGACCTTGAGCGCGCCCAAGATCCAGCCGATCTGGATTGCGTTGAGACCCTCACTCTTCAGGCCTGGAACCGCTGCCGCGATGTTCTGGCGGCAGAAGTAGAACGAGCCGTAGGTGAGCCAGACGACCCACAGGACGAGCACCTCGCCGTGGAGGCGGGCATCGGGTCCGGAAGGCGGTGGCGACGGTGCCCCGCGGTTGGCCGCGGGTTCGGAATCGTCCGTCGTCATGGGGTAGGCCCAGCGAGTCGTACGAGCACGGATCGGTTGAGGCGTGTGTCAATTACAACTACGCGGCGGGTCGGGCAAGGAAATAACTGCCGGTTGATTCTTCAGGCATTCCAGAGGTTCCCAGTGTTATTAATGCCGACGAACGGCAGGCCCGAGACCTCAACGAGATCAGGGTGGAGACCCCGCGCCGAACGGTTTCATGCGAACCTTCTGTCCCGAACCCCTCTCCATCAACCGCCCCGCGATAGTACCGAAGACTCAACCAAGAACCGCGGCGCGAGGTCGGACATCCCGATCCGAACCGGCGCTCGAATCCCGGCGCCCTGCGACACCACACAACACTGCGAATTGAACTGTACCTATGAGCGAAGTGAAACTGGAAACGATCGCGCCCATGCTCGCCGGATTTGCCATCCTCGGGACGGTTTTCGGGGTGGTGCTCCGCGGCTGGTCAAGCATCAAGGGTCTCATCCACACCGCTTTCCGGCTGGTCGTGACACAGGTCCACCTCCAGGACGAGGCCACCTCCCAGGCCGTTCTCGCACACCTGATCCGCAACAACAAGCGGTCCACGCTCGGCGAGAAAACATTCGGCGGGAAGCACGAGTCGTTCCGCGACGGGAAGTTCGGGCACGTCCCGTTCGAGTACTTTGGCGGTCACCGAGTTCTCTTCTGGGTCGGCTGGCGGCCGTTGTGGTTCAACGTGACCGAAGATAAGCCCGTGGCGGGGGGGAGCGTGATCTACTGGGGCGGCAAGCCCAAGGCGAACATGAAGGCGAGTTTATCGTTCTTCCGTGGGACGGTTGACGTCGAGGCGATCGTCCGCGCGGCCTCCGAGGCCCGCAACCAGGTGTACTGGGCGAACGGCGTGTCGGAGCAGAAGCGGTTCTTCATCAAGCGGATCCCCGATGCGACCCAAACCGGCGCCCAGCGGCATTCGGCCGGCACGAGTCAGGCCTGGTACCTGGAAGGCCTCTACCGGCTCATCTCGCACAGCCCCGATCAGCTCGGGAAGGGAACCTCGCCCCTGTCCCCAGGTCGTTCGACCGAAAAGCTCTACTTCCCGGAGCACGTCCGCAGGCTCATCCGGGAGGTCGAGATGTGGCGAAAACTCAGGGATTGGTACGCGGAGCGGGACATCCCATGGAAGCGGGGCTGGGTGCTGTACGGGCCGCCGGGCACCGGCAAGAGCGCGATCACACGCGCCATTGCCGAGGATCTGGACATGCCACTGTTCGTGTACTCCCTCGGGCAGATGCTCAACGAGGACCTCGAGCAATCCTGGGCCGAGATGCAGGCGCACGTGCCGTGCATCGCTCTGTTCGAGGACTTCGACAATGTGTTCCACGGGCGCGAGAACGTGTACGGGAAGCCCAAACTCTCCGATCTGATCGCGGCAACGGCGTCGGCGGGCAACGGCGCAAACAACGCGAACGCCAACGGCGGCAACGCCGGCGGACAAGCGACCATCCTGAACACAGGACGGTTGAGTTTTGATTGCCTTTTGAATTGCCTGGACGGGGTTGAGAAGAGCAACGGGATCTTCACTGTGATCACGACCAACCACATCGACAAGTTGGACCCCGCCATGGGGCGGCCCCGAAAGCGGGAAGACGGGACGATGGAATTCATCTCGACCCGCCCGGGGCGGATCGATAAGGCCATCGAACTCGGATACATGGAGGACGAGGACAAGTTGAAGTTGGCCCGGAGGATTTTCTTCGACAACGAGGTTGGGTATCGCAAGATCTGTCGAATGATCGAAAACGAGCCGGCCCGCAAGGAGACGCCGGCCCAGTTCCAGGAACGCTGCGCCCAACTTGCGCTCGACCTGCTGTGGCGTGCCGAGCACCCGGACTCCGCACCCGCGGCGGAGCCGGAATCGGTAGCAACCTGCCCCGATGATGGGGTGCTCGGCACGAACGGCACGAGTGCGTCCGGGCGGGCACGATTCGAAACCCGGCCAGTCGAGACGCAACTCGACCCGGCGCACCGCGCTTGAGAGCAAACGCCACTAGCCACCATCTGCTTCACTGCGCGGGTCAGAATCACTCATGGAATTGGGTTGACGGCCGGTGAAACTGGGAGTCTCATGGCAGGTGAATACTCCAGTTTCCTTCCGAGACCTCTCATGCTCCGTCGGTTCGCACCGCTCGTCGGACTCGTACTCATTTTCGCTGACACGGCCCGCACCGACGACGCGATCCCACCCGACACCGTCGCGGCGGTCAAGCACGCCACCGTGTTTGTTCGCGTGCAGGGCCCCACCTGGAAGGCCAGCGGGTCCGGGTTCGTCGTCTCGACAGACAAAGACAGCGTCCTCGTCGCCACCAACTACCATGTCATCGCTCCGGCGGACTACGACAAGAAGCCGCGCCCCGGCCCCACTGAGCTGATGAAGAGCCTCCGGGCACCGACCGTCAGCGTCGTGTTCGACAGCGGTACCAAGACCGAAGTGACCGCGAAGGCCGAAGTGATCGCAGCTGACCCGGAGAACGACCTCGCTGTTTTGCGCATCACGGGACTGAAAGACCCGCCCAAGCCCATCGCGTACGCGGATCCGCCAAAGTTGTCCGAGACGATGTCGGTGTACACCTTCGGATTCCCCTTCGGACAGGCACTCTCCACAACCAAGGGGTCGCCGGCGATCACCGTCGGTAAAGGTTCAGTGTCGAGCCTGCGAATGAACGATGACGGTGAGTTGGCGGTGGTACAGATCGACGGCGCTCTGAACCCGGGCAACAGTGGCGGACCCGTCGTGGACGCGAAGGGGCGGCTGGTCGGGGTCGCGGTAGCAACCATCAAGGATAGCCAGGGGATTGGTTTCGCGGTGCCGTGCGCTGAACTCGGCAAGATCATGAAAGGGCGGCTCGATGGGTTCCTCGTGACCGCGACCAAAGGTGCCGACGGCAAACTCACTGTGCGCGCGGAGGTCGGGGTTCTCGATCCGACTGCCGCGGTCAAGGGCGTCACGCTCCACTATCTGGTGGTGCCCCCGAAGGGCGCGAAGCCGAAAGCCAAAGAGCCGTTGGAGAAGCAACCGGGGGTGAAGAAAGTCGCGCTGAAGGTAACCAGTGGCATCGCGACCGGTGAAGTGCCGCTCGATGCGACCGAAGGCGACCTGTACGTTCAAGCGGTTCCTGAGGGCGGGTTGGGCGCGGCAGGCACCACACGGGTTCAGGACTTCTCGTTGGTACTGCCGAAGACCGTAGCCGGGTCGGTTACGCTCGCGCCGGTGGGCAGCGCCGCACCAGGTTCGGGCGCCGGCGAGGTTCCCGCGCCAGTGGGATGGACCGAATACACCGCGACCAACAAGACCTTCAAGGTATGGGTGCCGGAGAAGTCCAAGGGACAGAGCGAAAAGCAGCGCACGTCGGGAACCGGGCCGAATCGCGTGACGTTCAACGCGATCATCACCGAAATGCCGAATGGGGTAACGTACATCGTCGAACAGGTTCTCCTCCCTCCGCGGAGCGGCAAGCAACTCGACCGCGACGAGATCATGACGATTCTCCGCAACGTGGCGCTCGGCGACGGACTCGGTGCGAGGGTGACGCGCGAGGTCGATGCGAAGATGGGGAAGTTCGCGGGCAAAGAGTTCCTTGTTGAACGCGGTGCTACCGCGACCCGCGCACGCGGGTTTATCATTGGTAGCAGCATCTACCTGCTCCGTTCCATCGGCACCCGCGCGCAAGTCGATGCAGTTCAGAGCACGATCTTCCTCGAATCATGCCGCCTTCAGGTGGTGGTCCGCCCGCCGGTCACGCCGGGCGCGGTGATTGCCGGCGGAGCGCCAATCGACACCGAGTTCAAAGACCTGGTGCCGGACAAGGGCGTGCTCGTGGGATTGGAACTGACAGCCGCGAAGGCCGGCGCGGTCACTTTGGTCAAGGCGGTGCGCGGCGTGTTCCGCGTCGGTGACAAGGAGACGTTTGGCGAGTGGCACGGGGCGACCGGCCCAGACACTGAGAAGGACGTCGTGAGAGCGGTCGCAAAGCCGGGCTACGCGGTTGGCGCGTTCAACGTGCGGGGCGCCGGAATCGGCGTGTACGCCCTCTCGATCACATTCATGAAAGTCGGAGACGGGAAACTCGACCCGAAGGACAGTTATGAGAGCGAGTGGCTCGGCGGGAAGGACGGGCCGGGGGTCGCGATAACCAACGTCGGCGGCAAGGGCGAGATCGCGCTCGCGCTGATGGGCAAGACGAGCACCCGCGGGGCGAGCGGCGTGGGACTGCTGTACAAGGAGGTTAAGGGGCCAGACGTGGTCACCCCGCCGGTCAAGGGCACCGATAAGCCACAGATCATCGCCGGGGGGGGCGCACCGCTGTTCAAAGACGTCGCTCCTGCGGGTGGGTTGCTCATCGGCCTCGAATTCGGACTGGGGAAGTTCGGCAGGGATGACGTGATCAAGTCGGTGCGCCCGATTTACCGGGTCGGCGACAAGGAGCAGTTCGGGGTGCAGCGGGGCACACCACCGGACCGGGTGACCACGGTCAAGGCGAAGGCCGGGTACGCGATCGGCGCGTTCACATACAAGTCCGGGCTCAATTTCGACGGGTGTTCGGTCACGTTCATGAAGGGAGTTGAGGGGGGACTCGACCCGAAGGACGCTTACGAGAGCGACTGGGTTGGTTACGTGGGCATAAAGAGATCGGCTTCGATTACTGGCGGCGGCACGCCGGTCGTCGGGATCGTTGGCCGCGGTAGCGACCGTGAACTCAACGGTTTGGGATTGCTGTTCAAGGGCCAGGAAGACTTCGAGACAAATCCGAAGCCTCCGGTCGCGAAGGAACCGACGCCGGTGACGAAGGAGCCGGCGCTGCTCGGCGGGTTTAACCGGAACGTGTTCAAGGACTCCGCCACGGAGGGCGGGCTGCTGGTGGGGTTCGAGTTCGGGCTGGTGAAATCCTTCAACGTGGACCGCATCCGGGCGGCACGCCCGATCTACCGCACCACCGGGAAGGAGACATTCGGTGAGCAGTGGGGCGAAGCACCAAAGAACGCGGTGACCGTGAAGGCCAAGGAGGGTTACGCGGTGGGCCAAGTCACGGTCAAGCACGGGCTGGCGTACGAGGGGTGTTCCGTGACCTTCATGAAGGTGGTGGACGGCAAACTCGACCCGAAAGACAAGTACGAGAGCGAGTGGATCGGGTTCAACGAAAACCGCGCAACAACTACACTCGGCGACGGCACGCCGGTGATCGGCATCGTCGGACGAACGACTGATAAAGAGATGATCGCGATGGGTCTGCTGTTCAAGGGCCAGGAGAGCTTCAATCCACCCCCCAAGAAGTGAAGCTCTTCCCGCATGTATCGACCGCCACCGCTCGCACGGACGTGTTCGATCACAAACGTGTTTCCGGTGGGCAGGTCGCGGCTATCCTGGCACACTTGCCGTGCGGCTCCGCCCGCCCTCGCCAGAAAAGAAGTAACGCGACCGCTAACACGATTCGGGCCGGGGGTAGCACCTCCCGGCTCTTTTCGTCATGCCGAGTCAAGCCAAACAAGAAGGGCCGAGCTAGCATGAGCGACAACCATCCGCGGCCCGCGGTTCCACGCGTTCGCCGTGAACTGCCGGTTACCGATCACGTTCCGCGTCCCTACGACGGACCGCCGCGAGCGAAAGTTCTGGCCCTCCGCAAGCAGTACCTCACGCCCGGCCTGCTCACCTACTACCGCGAGCCGCTGCTGCTGGTCGAAGGCCACATGCAGTACCTCTGGGATGAAACTGGCACACGATACCTCGACGGATTCGCAGGGATCGTGAGCGTGTCGGTTGGGCACTGCCACCCGGAGATCGTCAGACGCGTGCAGCAGCAAATCGGCATGCTTCAGCACACTACCACGATCTACCTCCACCCGAACATTGGCGAGTTCGGCCGGCGGATGGCCGAACACATGCCCGCGGACAGCGGCCTCTCGGTGAGCTACTTCACCAACTCCGGGAGCGAGGCGAACGAGATCGCGGTTCTCTCCGCTCGCGAGTTCACCGGGAACGTCGATGTCATCAGCCTGCGCAACGGCTACCACGGTGGCACGCAAGGCGCGATGGCGCTGACCGCCGTCGGCACGTGGAAGTTCAAGACCAGTCCCGCGGCGAACATCAAACACGCCACGCCGGGCTACTGCTACCGGTGCCCTTACGGTCTCACGTATCCGTCGTGCGATGTGCGCTGCGCGAAGGACGTTGAGCCACTCATCCGCTACGAAACGTCGGGCGCGGTCGCCGCTTTTATCGGCGAACCGATTCAGGGTGTCGGCGGTGTTGTGACCCCACCGCCGGAGTATTTCCGCATCGTGTACGAGATCGTGCGTCAGCACGGCGGGCTGTGCATCGCGGACGAAGTGCAAACCGGGTTCGGACGCACGGGTACCGCGTTCTGGGGCTTCGAGAACTGGGGCGTGAAGCCCGACCTCGTGACGATGGCAAAGGGGATCGGCAACGGCGCTCCGCTTGGCGCGTGCGTAACGACGCCCGAGATCGCCGCAATGATGGCTCGACGCGTTCACTTCAACACATTCGGCGGCAACCCGGTGAGCGTCACGCAAGGGCTAGCGACGCTCGACATTATCGACCGCGACGGCATCCAACAGAATGCGTACGCGGTCGGCACACATCTGAAACAGCGGCTAATGGAACTCGCGGAGCGTCAACCGCTGATCGGCGAAGTGCGCGGCATGGGCCTGATGTTGGGCGTGGAGTTGGTCCGCGACCGCGTCACGAAGGAACCCGCGAATACCGCGACCGCGGACGTGCTGGAACTCGCGAAGGAACGCGGGCTGCTCATTGGTAAGGGCGGGCTTCTCGGCAACACGCTGCGTATCAAGCCGCCGATGTGCATCACGAAAGACGACGCGGATTTCCTCGTCGAGACTCTCGACGAGGTGCTGACGCTGGTAACCCGACGCAATCAAGGAACACCATGAAATACCCCGCGATTCAGAACTTCGTCGGTGGCCGTGCGGCCAAGTGGCACGGCGATAGCGCGGACGTAATTTCGCCGCTCGACGGCACCCACCTGTCACTCGTGCCGCTCTCCACGACCGCCGATGTCGATGCCGCTGTCCGCAGCGCATCGGCGGCGTTCCCAGCGTGGTCGACCGAGACGCTCAGACAGCGGTCGCAGGTCGCCTACACTTACCGCGAGCTGCTCCGCAAACACATCGACGAAATCGCCGGACTGATTCACGAAGAGAACGGCAAGACGGTTGACGAAGCACGCGCGGAGATCGTTCGCGCAATCGAGGTCACCGAGTTCGCGTGCTCGCTGCCTCAACTGGCGTGCGGTGAAGCGTTGGAGGTGAGCAAGGGCGTCGAGTGCCGCGTGGAGCGCGCGCCGCTGGGTGTGGTCGCGTCGATCACGCCGTTCAACTTCCCCGCGATGGTGCCGCACTGGACCATTCCCATCGCGATCACCCTCGGCAACACGATGGTGTTCAAGCCGTCGGAGAAAGTTCCGCTCACGACGAACCGCACAGCGGAGTTGCTACACGAAGCCGGGTTGCCCGCGGGTGTGTTCAACGTCGTTCACGGGCAGAGAACGGTGGTCGAATCGCTCTGCGATCACCCCGACGTGAAGGCGATCACGTTCGTCGGTTCGACGGCGGTCGCGAAGAGTGTTTACGTCCGCGCGACGAGTCACTTCAAACGTGTGCTGGCGCTCGGTGGCGCGAAGAATCACCTGATCGTGCTGCCCGATGCGCTGGTCGGCCCGACCGCCGCAAACGTTGTCGCGTCGATGGCAGGGTGCGCCGGCCAACGGTGTATGGCCGCTGCGTCAATGCTCGCGGTTGGTGCAGTGGACGCGATCATTCAGCAAGTTTGCGACGAAGCTCGAAAGATGGTTCTCGGGAAGAATCTCGGCCCGGTCATTTCAGCCGCTTCAAAGGCGCGAATCGAAGGCTTCATCGCGGAGGCCGTAGCCGCCGGCGCGAAGGTGCTGGTGGACGGTCGCGGGGCCGTTCTCCCCGGTCGCGAGGGCGGTTTCTACATCGGCGCCACGGTTCTCGACAATGTGCGCCCGGACATGCGCATTGCACAAGAAGAAGTCTTCGGCCCAGTGCTGGCGATCATCCGGGCGCGAGACGTGGACGAGGCAATCGCCATCGAAAACGCTTCACCTTACGGCAACGCCGCGGCGGTTTACACCACCAACGGGGCACAAGCAAAGGCGATCGCGCGGCGCGCGAGTGCCGGCATGATAGGCGTGAACGTCGGGGTGCCGGTGCCGCTGGAGCCGTTCGGGTTCGGCGGTTGGAACGACTCGCGATTCGGCGTCTGTGACATTACTGGCAAGAGTTCGATCGAGTTCTGGACCCAGTCGAAGAAGATCACCACGCGTTGGTAACAATGTTCGCAGCTTTTCTCGTAGCGTTCGACACGCACCCCTGGCACAATTCCATCTCACTCCTTTTCTTGCAGGACTTTTATGACATCGCACAATTTGAACCGCCGTTCGTTCCTCACCGCGACCGCGGCCACTGCCGCAGGCATGCTTGCCCCGTACACCGCGGCCGCCGCGGACGATTTTGGCGGGTTCGCCGTCGGCGTACAGAGCTACACATTCCGCAACTTCGACCTGGAGCAGATGCTCAAGCGCACCAAGGAACTCGGTCTGAAGTCCGCGGAGTTCTACTCGAAGCATATCCCGGTCGATAGCACGCCGGACAAGCTCAAGGCGATCCTCACGCTGTGCAAAGAGTACGAGGTCACGCCCCTCGGTTTCGGGGTTTCGCCATTCAGTAAAGATCACGACAAAAACAAGAAGATGTTTGACTTCGGCAAGGCGATCGGGGTGAAGTACCTCAGCGCCGACCCGTCGATGGACAGTTTCGACAGCCTCGACAAGCTCTGCGAAGAGTACAAGATCGCGATCGCGATTCACCCGCACGGTCCGGCGGGGAAGGGGAGGCACCAGTGGTGGTCGGCCGAGGTGATTCTGAAAGTAGTGAAGGACCACCACAAACTCATCGGCACCTGCCTTGATACAGGTCACCTACTCCGGATGGAGCAACTCGGGGAGAAACTCGACCCCGCTCAGCAAGTGAAACTGATGGGTGACCGCAACTTCGCGATGCATCTCAAGGATCACGACAACAAGAAGAAAACCGACGTCGTGTTCGGCGATCCAGCCGGCGTACTCGACGTGCCTGCAGTGCTGAAGGCACTGAAGGCGGCCAAGTTTACGGGCCACATCGCGATCGAGTACGAAGCCAATCCGAACGACCCGTCGCCCGACATGAAGAAGTGTGTCGCGTATGTGAAACAGGCCGCCGGTAAGCTCGGCTAAGCCGCTTCCCGCGCCATACAATCTCGAAACGGGCTTACGCACCCTCGCGGGCCGCTCTCGCGGGGGTGCTGTATTTGGTGTCAACGCTCTCGCAGGCATCGCGAATGACAGTCGAAGAACTCAGCGAACTTCGGAACCGGCGGTACAACGCAACCGTTGTGTCACTCAAACTGCTCAACCCTGACCTGATGGTGCTCCGCGTCAAGCCGGACTTCGTACGAGCACACCACCACGCCGGTCAGTACTGCACCCTCGGCTTGGGCTATTGGGAGCGCAGAACCGAAGGGTGTCAGGTAGAAACGCTCCCAGAAAGGGATGTCACGAAAGTAGTTCGCCGCGCCTATTCCATGAGTTGCTCAATTCTCGACGAATCAGACCGTCTGATGCGCCTCGAAGACAACGACTGGCTCGAGTTCTACATCGTACTCGTTCGTGAGAACCTGGACGGACGTGTTCCGGCGCTCACGCCGCGATTGTTCGCGCTCCAGGAAGGGGACCGCATTCAGATTGGGGAACGGATCACTGGCCACTACACACTCGACCCTGTGAAGCCCGGTGACAGTGTTGTGTTCCTCGGCACAGGCACCGGCGAGGCGCCGCACAACTACATGACGTGGGAGCTGCTTCTTCGCGGGCACACCGGGAAGATCCTCAATGCCTGCTGTGTGCGATACTCGCGCGATCTAGGTTACCACGAGATACATCGGAAACTGATGGCCCGGTATCCAAATTACAAGTACCTGGCACTCACCACGCGAGAGCCTGGTGTTTCACGGAAGGTCTACATCCAGGACCTGATAACGAGTGGGGAACTGGAGCAGGAATTAGGTACTCCGCTCGACCCCGTAACCACGCACGTATTTCTGTGTGGCAATCCAAAAATGATTGGCGTCCCAGTCCGGGATCACCATACCGGGGTGACCACTTTCCCGCAGCCCGTGGGTGTCATCGAGGTACTTGAGGCTCGCGGCCTGAACGTGGACATTGCCGCAACGAAATTCAAGGGTAACGTTCACTTTGAAGAATACTGGTAAGGAGTTCGGATGGCGGACATTAACACGACTCTCGCCGGCTATCGCTTGCGAACGTTGCTCCAAACTGGGGCGACGTCGCAGGTGTTCGAGGTCGTGGAGGTCCAGAGCAATCGGCACTTCGCGATGAAGATCCTACTTCCCGAAGCAGCGACTAGAAGCGAACACCGGCGTGCGCTGTTCAACGAGGCCGAAGTTGGCGTGAAACTGACTCACGCGAACGTGATCCGCATTGTGAAAGTGAACCGGGCCAAAGACACGCCACACTTCATCATGGAATTCTTTCCGTCGGGCGCACTTCGCTTGCGGCTCCAGACGAAGGATTTTGCGTTCATCAAGGAGCACTCTCGGAAGATCTTCAAGGGCGCCGCGACCGGGTTGGCATACATGAACGCGACCGGTTTTGTCCATCGCGACGTGAAGCCAGACAATATTCTTGTGAACTCGAGTGGCGAGACGAAGATGATCGACTTCGCGATTACGAAGAAGATCCCGACAGGGTTAGCAAAGTGGTTTCACTGGCGTGGGAAAGTTCAGGGGACGCCGAGTTTCATGAGTCCTGAGCAGATCCGGAACGAGATTTTAGACGGTCGCGCGGACATTTACAGTTACTCCTGCACGCTGTACGAACTGACGACCGGGCGTCCGCCGTTTCGTGGAACATCGCAGAGCGACTTGCTCGGCAAGCACCTCACGGAGAAACCCGCGCCCCCCTCTGCGTACAATCCGGACCTGACTGACGAGTTCTCGACGTTCGTGGTGAGGATGCTCGCGAAGAAGAGAACGGACCGACCTGAGAACTTTCACCAAGTGTTGATAGAACTGCAGAAGATCAAGCAGGTTTACAAGTCGGTGGTCGAGAAGGATCTCGAGGAGAGGTGACGTGTCTTCTTCCAAACGAGTAATCTGACACGAGGTGAGCGATGATTCCGGTTCCACTGCCGTTCGAGCAAGAGATCCACGAGGTGGAATCAGAACTATTCCGTCTGGAGTCGGTTCCAGAGGCGGACATTAGTGGCGAGACGATTAGACAACTCCGTAAGAAACTCACTTCGATGAAGAAGGAGAAGTACTCGAACCTGTCAGCCTGGGAGACGGTGCAGGTGTCGCGTCACCCGAACCGTCCGCAGTTGCTGGACTATATCGAAATGGTATTCGAGGATTTCACCGAATTGCATGGGGATCGCGCTTTTGGGGACGACCGCGCAATCCGTGCCGGATTTGCCCGTCTCGATGGGCACGAGGTCATGCTAATCGGGCACCAGAAGGGGAAGACGCTTGCGGAGCGTCTTCAGTGTCACTACGGCTGCGCTCATCCAGAGGGTTACCGGAAGGCGCTCTCGAAAATGCGACTGGCTGCGAAGTATCGCATCCCGATCGTTTGCCTGATCGACACCCCGGGTGCTTTTCCCGGAACTGGAGCGGAGGAACGAGGCCAGGCCCAGTTGATCGCGACTAGCATCCTTGAGATGACGAAACTTAAGACACCAATCGTGTGTGTTGTCATCGGAGAGGGTGGATCTGGCGGAGCTCTTGGTATCGGTATCGGTGACGCGATCGGAATGCTTCAATACTCCTATTACTCCGTCATCAGTCCAGAAGGTTGTGCTGGGATTCTCTGGAAAGTGGCGACTGACGAATCCAAATCCAAGGCGGCGAACGCGCTTAAGTTGACTGCGAAGGATCTTCACGGGTTTGGCATGATCGACACCATTCTGACCGAACCACTCGGGGGGGCGCATCGCGATCCGCGGGGAATGGGTACGACTCTGAAGACACACCTCTCGCGAGAATTACGGCGGCTTGAGCCGCAGTCGGATGAATCAATTTTGGAAGGCCGGTACGCAAAATTTCGTCGGATGGGCTTCTTGGCTTGACCGTTTTTTGTTCTGTTGTTGGGACTTATTAATTACATAATATCAATTATCAGACCTAAAGTCGGCATCGGGGATCGTTTGGGCAATTGCAAGTGTAACTGAGTCACGTCCGATAATGTATCTTATGTAGTAATAACTTTTTCGGCAACTATTTTACTCTTCTCGGACTTCGTGCACACCACTACAACACGCACTCCAAAGCTTTCAACACAGGAGAGACCGGTGCGAGTCCTTCGCTGCGGAATGATTGGTTTTGGGATGATCTTCGAGGACACGTATCGACCGGTCTTTGAGCGGCGCCATCACGATCCTCTCCATTCTTCTGCAACAGGACCGGTGAGCATCCAGCTTTGCGCGGTGGCGTCCCGAACTGGCGCACGCAGCGCGAAGTACCTCGGATCCGAGTACGGACAACGAAGACCGTTCACGAATTATTCGGGCGCCAACGCGAGTCGCACACTTCTCACCTCGGACGTGGATGTCGTCTGCATCGCGACCCCGGATGATCGTCATTTCGTGGCTGCACGCGATGCCATCCTCGCGCGCAAGCACGTCCTTATCGAGAAGCCGTCTGTGCTCTCGCTGACCGAACTGGATGAACTATCGAGGCTCGCGACCGAGAACGGCGTGCTCGCAAAGGTCGTGTACCACAAACTCGCCGATCCAGACCACAAGAAACTCCGTACGCTCTACCAGGACGATGTTCTCCAACACGTCAACAATGGCTACTGTTCTCTCCTTGAACCGAAGTCAATCAGTGGCGGTCAATTCGCGGAGTGGATCGCGGGGCGGAACCCGGCGACGTATGTCGCGGTCCACTACCTGAAACTTATCGACTTCACCTTCGGGCCGAACTGGTCGCTCGATCGAGTCCTTGCGACGGGACAGCGCGGTCTTGTTGGACCGGTCGACGGTCCAACGTGGGATTCGGTCCAACTTCAAGTCGTGTACCGCCACCCCGACTCACGTGAGGCCGCGTTCGACATTCACACGAGTTGGGTCACGCCTGATAACTTTCCGGGGTACGTCGAGCAAGAGGTGCAATTCCGCTTCGATAACGCTGTCTGGTGCGCCCACCAGCGCAAGCGCGGCGTCGAACTCACGGTGGAAAATCGCACTCCGGGCGAACTCAAGAACACTCCGAACTATCACTACAACGGAACGTTCCTTGAACCGTGGGGAGAACGGTCTCAACGCGGCTACGGGATCGAAGTCATCGAGAGGTTCTTCCTCGAGGTGGCCAACGTCGAATTCGGCGGGCCTGATGCAAGCCGGAACGAGCGCCTTGCGCTGATGCGGGCGCTCACTTACAACGACATCACGGCCGACCGTAACTGCGTTGCAATCGTACAAAGCCTCGAAGCGATCCTTGCCCGCGCGGTCGCGGGTGAATCTGGCTGTGTCGTCAAGGTCAACGGTTCGGCTGGCGGTCTGGCGCTTTACGAACCCGGCAACGCCACACCGCTCATCCTTTACGAAGGACGGGTATAGTCGTGGACGAAAAACGAAGGGTGCGCACCAGCAAGTTCATTTCAAAGGTTCTTCGCCACGAGCCGGAATCGGTCGGGCTGACCCTTGAACCGGGCGGCTGGGTTCTCATCACCGATCTCTTGTCTGGCCTTGCAATCGCCGGTAACAGATTGACGCACGAGGAACTCACCGAGGTCGTCACGAACTGCGAAAAACACCGGTTTGCGTTCGACGACACGGGAACGATGATCCGCGCAAACCAAGGCCACTCAGCAGAAGTCGATTTGCGACTCGAAGAAGTTGAACCGCCCGCAGAACTTTTCCACGGAACGGCCAACGAGACCGGCGCGATCATTCTCCGCGATGGCCTGTTGAAGATGGCCCGTCACCACGTCCACCTGTCCGTTGACACCACGACCGCCACGAAAGTCGGGCAGCGCCGTGGAAAGCCGGTCGTTCTCGTCGTTGACGCGGCGAAAATGCAAGCCGACGGTCACGTGTTTTACCGCTCCGCGAACGGCGTTTGGCTTGTCGAACACGTGCCGCCTGAGTACCTTCGGGTGCAGTAACACAGGAGATCACGCCATGCCTCCCCCGATTCAGCACACTCGCGAGCCCAACTCAAACAGCAGTCGAGCGGACCTTGCGAACTCGGAACCGTACTCACTCCGCACTTTCACTCCGACGCAAGCCGTCCTCAGCCATAGCGCTGGGGTCTACCACTGGACACCGGAAAGCCGGAGGCTCTACGATTTCACGTCCGGTGTGCTTGTCTCAAACCTGGGCCACAACCCGACGAATTGGCTGAGCGCGTACTCGCGTTACATGGGTTGGGAACGAGCATCCACTGCTACCCCCCCTGCCCCTCTGGGGTTCACCGCGGCCGTGCCGATGACCGCGTACAACGCGATCACACCCGTTGAGGTCGGCGCAACGAACCGTCTCCTCAAGTTAATGCGTGCCACGCCGGGCGGCGGACGCATCGAGCAGGTGATGTGGGCTGCGTCCGGGTCCGAGGCGATCCAGAAGGCGTTGTGGGCTTCGCTTGCGCTGGACCGCACCCGACCGATGATCCTCGCGACGCGCTTCGGGTTCCACGGGAAGAAAGGATTGGCAAACGCCGTCACCGGCTCGGAAACGGACGCGGAACGCGACCCACGCGTGCGATTCATCTCGTTCCCAATGAACGAGTGTCGCGACGTGACACTGCGTGACGCGCCGTTCGACTTCTCCCCTTACCAAAAGGAACTGGACGCCCTGCTCCACCAGTTCGGTGCGAAGATCGGAACTCTGATCACGGAACCGTACCTCGGTGGTGGCGGCTCGTACCACCCGCCTGCGGCGTACCTGCAAGGACTTCAGCGGTTCTGCCGCCAACATGACATCGTTTTTATTATCGACGAGGTGCAATCAAACTTCGGCCGCACGGGCGCGATGTTCGCGTTCGAGACCTACGGCCTCGAACCGGATGTCGTAGTGTTAGGTAAGGGGCTTGGGAATGGTATCCCTGTCGCCGCCGCTGTCGGCCGTGCGGATATTTTCGGTTCTCTCGGTTATGGCGAAGGTTCCGACACGTGGAGTGCGAACCCGCTCTGCTGCGCGGCCGTACAGGCTACACTGGACGAGTTCGAGAGCCGCGACGTGATCGCGGGAATGAAAGCCAGTTCCAGCATCATCGAACGCGGGTTGCTCGCCCTGAAGGAACTCCCGTTCGTGGCCCAGGTTCGCGGCGAACGCGGTGGGATGGTATGGGGCGTCGAGATGCGCGACCACGGAGACCGCTCCGCAGCGGACTGGGCAAACGCAGTCGTCCTCGCGTGCTACCTCGGCGATGGCACCAGCAACGATGGGATTCACCTCCTCGGCCCGCTCGCGAAGAAGGTGGTTCGCGTTTCGCCGCCGCTCATCATCACACCAGACGAAGCGACCGCGTCCCTCGTCTTGATGCAACGTTGCGCCCGCCGATTGACCAGTTAAGGATGCCGAGGGATTCATGCCCGACGTCTGGATGTCCGACCTGATCCGGGTGATAGCCGATTCACTCGACACCTATGTATTCGTGGTGAAGAGCGTCATCACGCTGCTCGTGATGTGCCTCATCTGCGGCATGGTGGGTTCGCTCGTTGTCGGCAACCGGATGGCGTTCTTCAGCGACGCGATGGCGCACTGTGCGTTCGCTGGCGTCGCGCTCGGCTATGTGAGCGTACTTCTTACCGGGGGTGACGCCGCAGAACGGAAGGTCAGCGCAGCGTGGATAGTCCCGATGGTGATGGTCGCGTTCGGAGTCACGGTCGGCGTTCTGATGATCTACGTGCGTGACCGCACCGGTTTGGCGCACGACACCGTCATCGGCGTGTTCTTCGCGCTCGCCCTCGGGTTCGGCGCGATGCTCACCAAGATGGTGCAGAAGGTCAGTACTGTGAACCTCGAAACGTTCCTGTTCGGCAACCTCCTCTTCATACCTGAAGCAGACCTACTCTACCTGTGCGCAGTTCTCGTGCTGGTCGTCTGCGTCTTCTTGTGGCGGTACAACCAGCTCATGTTCGCGAGCTTCAACCCGAGTTTGGCGCGCACGCGGCGGATCAACGTCACGCTTAACAACTACCTGTTCATCATCCTGCTCGCGCTGGTGGTAAACCTGTCCATCCAGGCGGTCGGCGTGCTGCTCATCAACGCGCTACTGATCGTGCCGGCCGCGGCCGCCGCGAACGTGTCGCGGAACCTGCGCCAGATGTTCTGGTTCACCGTCGTGTTCTGCCTCGGGTCTGGTGTGATCGGGTACTTACTTAGTCGGAACATGAAGCTCTCGATCGGTCCGATGAGTAGCGTGGAGTTCGGCCCCAGTGGCGTGATTGTAGTGACGAGCGTGGCGCTGTTCTTCGGCTCTATGATGGTTGTCGCGGTGTGGAACCGTTTCGCGCCCATTTTTGGAGGCCAACAGTTCCGCGCGTTCCACCAGCACGGCCCGGACGACCCTTGCGGTACGGACCACCCGTTCGGACAATGCCCGTAGACGCCCGAACCCGTCCGCGGGGACCGGCGTAGTTACAGTGTCCCACCGTTCCCGCGTCGGGTGATCTGGTGCAGCCAAGCATTTACGACTTCCTCTTCCGGTTCAGCTCCATTCTGTGGGAGGCGATGCCGTTCGTCGTTCTCGGCGCGCTCGTCGCTGGCATCCTCGAAGAGTTCCTCCCGCAAACGCTCCTGACACGGTTGCTCCCGAAGTCCGTCCTCCCCGCGGTGATGATCGGCGCGCTGCTAGGGCTGCTGTTCCCGATGTGCGAGTGTGGCATCGTGGTCGTGATGCGCCGGTTGCTCCGCAAGGGGCTACCGCTCTCGTGCTGTATCGCTTACATGCTGGCTGGGCCAATCATCAACGGCGTCGTGATCTTCAGCACGTGGGTCGCGTTCAAGGACCACAAGATCGGCGCGGAGATGGTCGGGCTTCGCGTCGGGCTGGCGTTCTTCATCGCCTGCATGACGGCGCTGGTCGTTCACTACCAGTACAAGAAGTACGGGAATGCGCTTTTGACGCCGCTCACTGCGCCCCCCCTTACTCCCCCCGTCGAGACTGGCGCGCCCAGCACGACCCCGACGGAATCGCCCGCGAGACAACCGTTCATCAGGCGGCTTGGGAACATCTCCGCGACCGGTCTGCACGACTTCGTGGACATCATGGTGTTCCTCATTCTCGGCTGCGTCCTCGCCGCGCTTGCGCGCCAGCACATTACCGACCGCGAGATCCAGGCCTTCTCGAGCGAACAGCCGTTCCTCGCGGTTCCCGCAATGATGTTCCTCGCGGTCTTGATGTGTCTGTGCAGTGAAGCGGATGCGTTTGTCGCCGCGAGTTTCACCAAGATGCACCTGAGCGCGAAGGTTGCGTTTCTGGTCCTCGGGCCGATGCTCGACCTGAAACTGCTGCTCATGTACACCCGAGTGTTCCGTCTCCGGTTGATCGTCACTATTGCCACGTGCGTTGTGATCCAGGTGCTTGTTTTGTGTATGCTGCTGCACCTCGTCTACCAACTCAAGGGCTGGACCGGTTTGCCTGGCTCGCCGACCGGCGGGTAGAATAGCGCACACAAGGGAGAACGCGAGATGCCACACAATCACGCCGGTTGCCAGTCGCCGCGCGACTACTTCACCGAACAGTTGTTGACCATCCTGGTGTGCGGCGGGTTGGGGTTCGTGGCCATCCAGTTGTACCTGAACGACATGCTCAAACACATCCTCGCCCCGCAATTCCATCTGCCGGTGCTCATCGGCGGCATCAGCGTAATCGCTTTGGTCACACTGCGGGCGCTCGCAGTGTGGCGGGAAGCTGGCGAACTGGTCCCCGCGGGCGATCCTGATGACCCGACGTGTAAGGAGAACCACGTCCACACAGCCGCGTGCAACCACCTTCCGGGCCTCCCTGGTGCGCCCGGTCTGGACGCCGAACTCGTGGACGACCATGGCCACAGTCACGACATGTCCTGGGTGTTTGCCCGGATGCTGATTCTGGTATTCCCGATCGCGCTGTTCGCGCTGGGAATCCCGAACTCGGGCCTCAGCCCAGAGGCTCTTGCAGCGGAAGCCCGTCTGACTGAGTCAATTGACGCGGCATCGCTCAAGGACATGGCGGCAACCGCCACCGTGGAATCGACCGAAACACTCGCGGACGGGGCCACTGTGCGTACGCTCCGCACTCAGAATGGTCTTCAGTTGCGCGAGGTGACGCCGAAGGGCGGCGAACCGGTCTATTCAATGGTCGCGCAGGCCGGCACCGAAATGCGGTTCAACGACCTGACAGAAGCCGCATTCGACGAGGGCAAGCGCCAGTCTTACACGGGCAAGACCGCGATAATGGAAGGGCGGTTCCAACCGCTCGGCGGTGGCAAGGAGTTCACGCTGTTCCGTCAGAAGATGACGTGTTGCGGCACTGACGCGGTGATGCTCAAGGTGCGGATCATCGCTCCCCAGTCCGTGTCCGGTTTCAACTACTTCGACTGGGTCCGCATCAAGGGCGTCGTCGAGTTCATCAAAGTGACCGGCCAGGAGCGGTATGTACCGGTCGTGCGACTCCTTGACGTTACTGACATCGAACTCATCCCGAAGGACAAGATCAAGAACCAGTACGAGTTCTAATCTCCTGGGAGCGTGAGCGTCACACCCGCGCTCCAGGAAGACTACTTCCCCGCGGTTCTCAAGTACGCGAACAGGTCCGCCACATCTTGCGGCTGCATCTCCTTCTCCAACCCCGCTGGCATGAGCGAAAGTGCCGTCGAACGCAGCGAAGAAATGTTGGACCGCAGAATCGCATCTTCCTTGCCGTCGGCGCGGCGGAGCGTGATGCTCGTCGGTGTCTCCGCTACAACCACGCCGTTCAGGACGCGGTCGTCGGCCGTCACCACGTTGTAAGAGATGTACCGCGGATCGACTTCGCGGTTCGGGTCGAACACCGCGATGAGCAGGTCTTCGCCGGACTTGTTTGGCAGCGCGGCGAGCAGGTTCGCCCCCACGTCGAAGCCGACGCCATCGAGCTTGTGGCACGCGGAACACGACTTCTTGAACACCGCCCTTCCCTTCATCGCGTCGCCTTTCAGGTCGAGCACGGACGCGTATTCTTTGACAACCTTCGCGCGGTCGGCGTCGGTCGTCTGCTTAAACACCGCGGACGCGCGCGTGCGAACCGCGGCGTTCGGGTGCGCCTTGAGTTGTTGCACCTGCGCGAGCGCGAAATCGGTCGCGGGGACTTTCTTCGCCTCGACAGCCTCAAGCAGTTTCAGAACACGGTCGGCACGGCCGAGCATCGCGTCCAGCGCCTCGCGCCGCAGCGCCGGACCATAGCCCGCCCACCCCTTGAGCAACAATTCGCTCACCTTCGGGTCAGTGTGAGCGGAAAGCGACTTCACTGCGGCGAGTTGCACATCACCGGGAGTCGCGGCGGTGAGCGCCTCCGCGAGCGCGGCCCCGGCCGC
>SXID01000091.1 GCA_005772955.1 Planctomycetia bacterium | reverse complement strand
TTGAGCGGTCGCGAAGCCGAGGGGCTTGGCGTACTCCTGATCGTCAACTTCTTCTCGCTCGCGGGCGGCGTCGCGGGCGCGGGTGCGGTGATGTGGTGGGTGTCTCAACTGTCACCGACGAAGGTCGTCGCCCGGCGGACGAAAGAAGCCGCGGAATTCAACCCGTTCGACGACGGGCAGGCGACCCCCACCAAGCACGACAGCCCACCTAACCCCACCGGTCACGACATCTAACCGCACTTCTTCGCAATTCGCTAAAACATCCCGCATGAACCCCGACGAACTCGACCGCTTTCTCACGCAATCACTTGCCGACCGCAAGCTCTCCGGCGGCGAGAAGTCCGCACTCACGGACTGGCTCGCCAAGAACGTCAAGACCGACCAGCACCGCGGCTTAGTTCGGCACGCGGCGTTTGAAGTTGCGCGCAAAGCCATTGCCGATCCCGCGTCCGCCGATCTCGTCGAGTGGCTCGAAGACGTGATGAAGGTTCTCGCGCCGCTAACTTCACAGAATCAGGGGGCTGACGCCCCCCGCTCGCCGGGACAAGACGAAGTGTTCTTCGCGCCGGGCGAACGGTGCCTTCAGCAGATCATCCATCGCTTCAATCAGTGCCGACGCACCGCGGACGTGTGCGTGTTCACCATCACCGACGACCGCATTTCGCGAGCCATTCTCGATGCCCACCGGCGCGGCGTGGTCGTGCGCGTCATCACCGACAACGAGAAGCAACATGACCTCGGCTCGGACATCCAGAAGCTGCGCGAAGCCGGCATCGCGGTGAAGGCCGACGACCAACACGGTCCCGCCGACACCGGGCTGAACGGGCACATGCACCACAAGTTCGCTATCTTCGACGGCTCGCGGTTGCTCAACGGCAGTTACAACTGGACACGCGGCGCGGCCGATGTCAACTTCGAGAACGTCGTCGATACCGCCGACGCGAGTCTGGTCGCCGCGTTCAGTGCCGAATTCACGCGGTTGTGGAATCAATTTTGACGGGGTACACTCTACCCTACCTCGCGAACCCCGCCAGACATGCAACTGCTTCCCGGAGCCGCAATGACCCGCCTGTGCGCACTTCTCCCCACCACACTCGCGATCGGCATCGCACTCGTCCCGTCGAGTTCGTTCACCCCGGCCGCGCAGCCGACGAAAGAGACCGGTGAGTACCTGAACAAGGGCAACCGCGCCGACAGCGCGAGGGCCACGCTTGCGTCGCACAAACTGCCCACCCTCGAAGGAAAGTGGTACTACGCGGGGCCGTTCGACAACACCGGTAAGGCCGGGTTCGACTTCGCGTACCCGCCGGAAAAGAAAGTCGATCTGAAAGCCACTCACGTCGGCAAGAACGATGCGAAGGTGATCTGGAAGGAGTACGAGAACTTCCCGCTCGGCAAGATCGTGGACCTGCAGAAGCTATTCCCGACCGTGCGCACCAACGCGGTCGTGTACCTGTACCACACGTTCGAGTCGCCGAAGGCGTTCAAGCTTCCCATCTCGTTCGGCAGCGACGACCACATCAGCGTGTTTGTGAACGGCAAGCGGGTGCTGCACGAACAGCGCGTGCGCGCCGCCGCCGCGGACCAGGACATAGCCTACGTCGACGTGAAGGCCGGCACAAACGAGCTGCTCGTCAAGATCTGCCAGGAAGCCGGCGACTGGGCGATGTACGTGAACCCCGAACTGCCAGACATCGTGCCGGAGACGATCCGCAAGCGCCTCGACCGCGACTTTCCGCCCAAGGGCGTCGTCGAAGCGGTGGGCACCGCCGCGAAAAACGAAGCCGGGTCGTACAAACTCACCACGATTCCGCTGCCGCAAGATTGTGTATTGGAGGTTGGTGGCCTCGCGTTCCGGCCCGACGGCAAGTTGCTCGCTTGCACGCGACGCGGCGACGTGTGGTTGATCCACAACCCGACAGCCGAGGATCCCGCCGATGTCAAGATGACGAAGTTCGCGACCGGCTTGCACGAGGCGCTCGGCCTGTACGTCGAATCGAACAATGTCGTGTACGTGGTTCAACGCCCGGAACTGACGAAGCTCACCGACAGCGACGGCGACGGCAAAGCGGACGAGTTCCAAACGGTGTGCGACAAGTGGGGCGTGAGTGGCGACTACCACGAGTTCGCGTTCGGCCCGGCCCGCGACAAGCAAGGCAACTTCTTCATCACCCTCAACGTCGGCTTCGGCGGCGGGCACCAGGCGAAAGCCCCGTGGCGCGGCTGGTGTGTGAAGGTGTCGCCCGAAGGCAAGATGGAGCCGTTCGCGTACGGGCTTCGTTCGCCGAACGGCATCAACTTTGCGCCGGATGGCGAGTTGTTCTACTGCGATAACCAGGGCGAGTGGGTGGTGACGAACAAGATGCACCACCTGAAACAGGGGAAGTTCTACGGTCACCAGGCCGGGTTGCGGTGGGTGAAGGACTCGCCGTTCGCGGGGAAGGTGCCGGAGAAGGTCGCGAGCGGGATGCGGTACGACGGCGTGCTACCGTCACAGAAGAAATGGAACGACCTCGCGCGCACCTTGCCGTGGGTGCTCCCGGCCCCGGTGTACCCGGACCTGGAACCGCCGTGCATCTGGTTCCCCTACGGGCGCATGGGGAAGTCTATCACCGAGCCGGTGTGGGACACCACGAGCGGCAAGTTTGGGCCGTTCGCGGGTCAGTGCTTCGTTGGCGATCAGACGAACTCCGTCGTGATGCGGGTCGCGCTGGAGAAGGTGAACGGCGTGTACCAGGGCGCGTGTTTCCCGTTCCGCAGCGGGTTGCAGTGCGGAGTCAACCGGATCGCGTTCGCACCGGACGGCAGCCTGTTCGCGGGGCAAACGAACCGCGGCTGGGGTTCGCTCGGCGGCAAGCCCTACGGCCTCCAACGGCTCACGTACACCGGCACCGAGCCGTTCGACGTTCATCACATCAACCTGACGAAAGACGGCTTCACGCTGACGTTCACGAAGCCGATCAACCCGGACACGCTCGGTCGGCGACCGGTGTCGGTGAGTTCATACACCTACCAGTACCTGAGCAACTACGGCGGCCCGGAGGTGGACACCCGCGCCGAAACCGTCGGCGCGGCGACGCTCTCGAAGGACGGCAAGACGCTCACGGTGCCAGTGACCGGCTTGAAGAAGGGCCGCGTCTACGAGTTCCGCCTCGACGGCCCGAAGACCGCGACCGGTTCCCCGGTGTTGCACGCGGAGGCGTACTACACTCTGAATGAGTTGGTGAAGTGAGCGTTTGTCTTGACCTCCCCCCTTGAGGGGGAGGTCGCCGCGGTCAGCTTTGTGACCGCGTCGGGTGGGGGGTGGCGCACCCCTCGACCTTGGACGCTGCCCCCGCGTCGTTCGCCGGGCGACCTCCCCCTCAAGGGGGGAGGTCAAGTCAACAACTTGCCCCAACTCCGTTGCGCTGGCGCTCGCGCCACCTCTCATGAACTCGATCAACTCGTTCGACCTCGCGTTCACCGACCCGGCGCATCCGTTCCACGTTCATCACATGGAAACGGCGCTGGAAGAAGCCGCGGTTGCGGCGCAAGAAGATGAGGTGCCGGTCGGCGCGGTCATCATCCACCCGGAACTCGGTGTGATCGGTCAGGCGCACAACATGCGCGAGCAACTCAACGACCCCACCGCTCACGCGGAGATGATCGCGCTCACGCAGGCCGCGACCGCACTCAAGACGTGGCGCCTGGAGAAGTGCATCCTCTACGCCACACTCGAACCGTGCCCGATGTGCGCCGGCGGCATCGTTCAGGCCCGCGTGCCGATGGTCGTTTACGGTTGCACCGACCCGAAAGCCGGTGCGTGTCACACGCTCTTCCAGATCGCAAGCGACCCGCGCCTGAACCACCGTGCGCAGGTGATCGGCGGTGTGTTGACCGACCGGTGTTCCGCGATCCTCACCGAGTTCTTCCGCCGCAAGCGCGAATTGGGAAAGAAGTGATTCGCGGTCGAGGACGCTTTGCGACGCCGCAAGCGGCGAAAGACAATCGCGCGTGATTCCCTGCACAACCGGCGCCATCCGAACCCTCCCGCGTCGTTCGCGAGGATCGGCGCTCACACCCGCGGCCGATTGTTGTTAAACTACAGGTGAAGTTTTGCGCCCGCCCTTCCGCGCCGCACCGCACCGGAGTCGCAGAAATGTGGTATCGTCTCGCCGCGGTCGCCGGTCTCGTGTTCGTCGTCACCGACTTCGCGTCGGCTCAGCAGAACAACGTCTATTCAAAGGCGGTGCCGCCAGAGAAGGCCGCACTCGACCGGCTGAATCTGCGCACCGAGTGGACTGCGGTCGTGCCGGTCGAGGGCAACCGCGACACGCTCGCACAGGTCCAGACGATAGATGACCAGGTGTTCGTGCAGACGCGAGCCGGGTTGCTCGTCGCCATCGACGCGCTAACGGGCCGTGTGCAGTGGGCGGCTCGGCTGGGCAATGGCTCTTACGGGAACGCCTACCCGGTCGCGGCCAATGCGAATTTTGTGTTCTGCGCGCACGTCACGAAACTCTACGCCTTCTACCGCTACACCGGTGTGACCGAGTTCGTCGCCGAACTCGGCACCCCACCGACCACCGGACTGGCGTGCGACGACCAGTCCGTGTTCTGCGTCCTGGGGATGCGGCCGGGGAACGCCGGTGCGCACCGTGTCGCGGTGTTCGACATGCCCCGTGCGATCACCGTGAACGAACCGGTGAAGGGGCCAATCGATCCGCTCGCGCAGGGGGCAAAGAAGACCGCGACGAACCCGGTCGATGACCTGCTCAAGCGGTACTCGCCGGGCACGAGCACTGCGCCCAACGATGCGTTCGACCCGGTTGTCAGGCCGCGGGTTCTTGAAACGCCCGTTGGCGGATACACGGGGACGAAGACGCCATCGTTGAGCACGTTGCCGAGCGTTCAGCCGCCGTATTCGCTCGACAACCGGGCGCCAGCCGTTTCGCTCAGCACGCTTCCCTCGATGCGGCAGCCGTACAAACTCCGGCAGGAGTCGGGGAAGTACATCCAACAGACACCGTCGCTCGGCGTCATCCCGCCGTCGGTCGCCGCGTCGCTGCTCCTGAGCGACCTGCGGCCCAAGGCGGTGGAACCGAAACTCCGGTGGGAGTACGGCCTCACCAGCCGCATTCTGTACCCGGCGTTCCTCACCCCGACGCGGGCGTGGGCCGTCACCGACGACAACATCGTCCTCGCTCTCAACAAGCGGAGCGAGGCGGGCAAGGTGGGTATTGAGGTGAGCGAGCGGCTCACATCCCCGATTGCGGCCGCGCCCGCCGTGACCGGAACGACGCACTACCTGGCGCTCGGAAACGGGAACGTGATCGCAGTTGATGCGACCAGTGGGAACCTGTCCGGCGGCCTGTCCGTCAAGTGGCGATCCAACCCCGGTGGGATCAATAACCACACCCCATTCATCACGAAAACGCACATCTACGCAGCCGGCGACGACACCGGCGTGGTGTGTATGCACCGCCTCGACGGCCCGTTTAAAGAGGAGAAGGGGGCGCCGCCCAAAGCAGAAGACGTTCAAAAGAACCGGGTCCGCGAGTATTACGCCGGCGACATCATCTGGCGATCGGACAACAGCGCCGACCGCGTCATCGGGGCGAACGAAGAGTTCATCTACGTACGCGACCGCCAGGGCCGGTTCCTCGTGTACGACGCGAAGCGGGCCACCGACCCGGCACGCCAGAAGTCCGGGCCGCTCGGTTCGGCCAACTTCAGTGAGTTCAACCTGCACGTTGTGAACACTGCCAACGACCGTGTCTACCTCGCGGCCGACAACGGGTTGATCGTGTGTCTTCGCGACGCCGGCACGAAGTACGCCAAGCCGATGGTCGTGTGGCCCCCGGCTGAGGTGAACCGCCCGAAGGTACTCGGCGTGGAAACGTTCACTAAGGATGGGATGAACCCGGACCCGAAGAAGGATCCCGACCCAAAGAAGCAGTAGCAACGACGGAACGAGTCGGAAGCGTAAGCGACGGACAAGCAAATCCGTTGCTTACGCTTCCGGCTCGTTGCAGAAGATTCGGTGGTCCGCGCAAGAACCGGATAGCGGCTCCGCTGCACGTCGCGTTATCGTGCGTGCGGAGGTGTTGCGATGTCCGACGCCGATCCCGATACTGTTTCGCTCGTCGCCGATCTGTGCGACTACATCCAGACCAATCTCGAAACGCCGCTCACGCTCGCGCACCTGGGAAGGCAAGTGGGCCTCAGTCCGGCGCACCTCCAGCGCGTGTTCACGCGCATCGTCGGCCTCAGTCCGCGCCGATTCGCCGACGCATGTCGGCTCGACCAACTCAAATCGAAACTCAAAGGGGGTGACACCGTGACCACAGCGATGACGGCCGCCGGCTACGGATCGAGCAGCCGACTTTACGAGCGCGCCGCGGACCGGCTCGGCATGACACCGGGCCAGTACCAGAAGGGCGGGCCGGTCGCGATCCGCTTTACGACCGCGAAGTGCGCTCTCGGTCGCGTGCTGCTGGCCGCGACCGAGAAGGGCATCTGCTGGTTGAGCTTCGCCGACACCGACAAGGAAGCGGAAGCGGCGCTCCGCGCCGAGTTCCCGGCCGCGACCGTCTCACGCGGCAACGACGAACTCGCGCCGTGGCTCGCGGAACTTCAGCGGTACCTCGCAGGCGAACAACCGCACATCGAACTTCCGCTCGACGTGCGCGCGACCGCTTTTCAAAGGCGTGTGTGGGACGCGCTGCTCGCGATTCCGTACGGCGAGACGCGAAGTTACAAGCAGGTCGCGGAGGCGATCGGCGCGCCGACCGCCTCTCGCGCCGTGGCCCGCGCGTGCGCGACCAACCCGGTCGCGGTGATCGTGCCGTGTCACCGCGTCATCGGCACCGACGGCAAGCTCCACGGCTACGCTGGCGGTCTGCACCGGAAGAAGAAACTGCTCGAGGGAGAGAAGAAGTGATTCACCGCAGAGGACGCAGAAGGCGTGTGTAGCCGTGAACGGCTTCACACCTCCTCAATCAGTGATTGTGTTTTGACGACGGCGAACTCGTCGGGGAACGTGTGGAACGCGTTCACGCTCAGACATCGCGGGAGCGCTTCAACGATGACCACGCCGAGCGGGGACAGCCCGACGCGGTTATTCTCCTGGCAGTGGAACGCCAACCCCTTGCGCGTGCCGTCTGCGAGCAACTCCGCGTGGACGTGAACGAACTGCTCCGGTTCCAACACTTCAATCTGAGTCGCCACCTGATACCGCACGCCGGGGAACCCACAGCGACTGCGTTGGCCGCGGTCGAACCGGTGCGCGAGACGCAACCCCGCGTCTGGTAGCTCCGCGCCGGCGGCGGCGATGACTTCTTCCAGGTGCACGCCCGCGCCCGACCAACTCAGCGTGTGTCCGGTACGCGTCAACCGGACCGTGAGCCGTGAGCCGTGAGCCGTCGCGGTCTTCGCGGCGACCACTTCAAACAGTTCGGGGTGCAGCGGCCGATCGTATAGCCGAAACACGATCTCCGCGACCCTCGGTCGCACCAGCGGCACAGTCATTCGCGTTCCTCGGTTGAGTCGAGGAATTATAACCGCGCCCAGGAAAACAGGAACGGGAGCCGAAAGGCTCCCGTTCGCGCGTCGTTCTCGGAATGTCAGTTACTTGCCGTGGCAGCCGCCCTTTTTCTTGAAGAGACCGTCGCCGTCGCGTAGACCGAGGAACCCGCCGCCGTGGCAACCGGTGCAACCGGCCGGGGGCGCAACCACGACCGGGGCGGGTGCCACGGTGCCGGTGCAACCGGCGGGAGCGGTGCCGTGGCAACCGGCCTTGGCCTTGTGCTTGAGGAGGCCGTCGCCGTCGCGCAGGCCAAGGAATCCGCCACCGTGGCAGCTCGTGGAGCCAGTGCAGCCGGCGGGGGCGGTGGCGACGGTGCCGTGGCACCCGGCCTTGTCCTTGCCCCCGAAGCTCGCCATGTCTCCGCCCGAGGTAGCCGCGACCATCAGAACAACGCTGTACATCTCGAAGCCCTCCCGAAACCCGCCTCGCGTGCGAACGGCACTCGGTCGCGGCTCCGTGTCCGTGACTGAACGAGGGCCGGGTTTTCGCGTCTGGTTATCGCCTTGTGGGGAAGCCCTAACCGAGCGAGGCAGGCGAATTCGTGTAGTGAGGATGGTAGGATGAGGCGAAATGGGAGTCAACGGTAAACTGGGATGTTTGGTGTGTTCGTTGGGTCCAGTGACAACGGTTGTATGGCCCGTCGCGGGCTCTCAACCGAGGGGGCAAAATGCCGGTGGCGCGACCCCGCGCGCCGTGGCACCAACGCCAACCCCCGTTTCGGGGTTATGACCTCTGGGAACACCCGCCGATTAAGGATCCGTACCTTCTCGCGTCGCACCGTTGGTTGAACGAGGGCCGTCATGGACCGGGACGCAGCACCCAAGGAGTCGTCAGTTGAAGTCGTGCCGCCGTTCGGGTGGCTCTTGGTGCGCAAGGTCGGGTTCGTAGGTCTGGGGCTGGTCGCGGGCGCGGCGGTTCTGGGGTTAGTGGCGACCGCGATCGGGTCGCCGCCGTGGGTGATTCACACCGCCCGCTTGTTCCTTGTGTTCGCCGGGGCTATTACCGTTGGTGCCGCCGTGTCGATGCGGCCGGACCTATGGCAAACCTGGGCGATTGGGGCCGGTGCCGGACTGCTCGCGATGGCCGGCACCCCGGCCCACTGGGACTCGTTCCGGCTGCTGTTCGGGGCGATCGCCGCCGTGGCGGGCGCGTGGACGCTGGCCCTGCTCGCACCGTCGCGATACCGACTGCCGGTCCTCAGCGTGGGTCTGGTGTTCCACTTCAGCGGCATTTTCTTCGCCACGACCACCCCGCCCCCGACGCCGTGGGTGAGCGAGCAGGCGTTCGGCCGCGTGTACACCCCGTACCTGCAGTTCGTCTACATGCGGAACGCCTACCACTTCTACTCGCCTGAACCGGGGCCAGCGAGCGTGATCATCTGTCTGTTGAAGACGGAAACCGGCACCGACGCCCAGGGACGGAAGCAGTACAAGACGCAGTGGTACGTGCTCCCGAAGCGGCCGGCTGACGTGAAAGATCCGCTGGGCCTCACGTACTACCGCCGCCTGTCGATCACGGAGCAACTGGCACGGGTGACGCCGGGGCTACTGCAATCGTCCAATGCCGCCGAGAAGAACGAACTCCTCACACGCCGGCGGGCGGTTTCGCGGTTCATCCCACTGGCGCCCGGCGAGGAGCAGTTCACCCAGTACCGGCTCCCGGAACCGTCGGTTTCGAGGTTTGTCCTCCCGTCGTACGCGTCGCACATCATCCTGGAGAACACAGACACGGCGACCGCGGGCAAGACGACGGTGAAGATCTACCGGGTCGAACACCGGACGATGAGTGTGGAAGAGTTCGCCAACACGCGAGACCAGACCGACACGATCACCAGCCCGTACCACCCCTCCACGTATCGCCCGTTCTTCCTGGGCGAGTTCGGCTTCGTCGCGGATCCCGACAAGCCGGGCGCGGTGCGCATCGAGCTACTGAACCCGCAGGAACCGATGCTGTACTGGCTCATACCCATCGTCCCGCGTCTGGAGCCTGTCCCCTTGGGCAACAATCACAGACGCGAGTTCATCGACTACATGTCGATCCACGCCCTCGACACACTCAATCTGAACGATAAGGACGTGGACGACCCGCAGTACCGCGACCGCGTGTTCGACTGGAACCAACTGCGGTGATTCGAAGAGACCTACCCCCAACCCCTCCCGGAAGGGAAGGGGAGCAAGACCTGTCGGAGTTGCCTTTCTCCCCTTCCCTTCCGGGAGGGGGTTGGGGGGTAGGTTCTTCCGGGAGTGAGATTCGCTATGGCCTCTGAGTTGCTGCCTGTCACCGCGCCCGAACCTGTGCACCGGTCCCCGTGGCAGCGGTGGGTGGGATTCTGGTTCCCGGCCGCGGACCCGAGTACGCTCGGCTTCATCCGCATCACCACCGGACTGCTGGTGCTGTACATCCACCTCGCGTACAGCGTGGACTTGCAGCAGTTCTTCGGCAAGCACGCGTGGTACTCGAACTCGTACATCGAGCGGGAACGGGCCGAGAACCCGTTGCAGGTGTCGCCGTTTCTTGATTGGAAGGTGGACTCGGTGGTACCCGCGAAGGTGCCGGACTACCCGCACCGGCGGAAGGCGTTCGTCGATTTCGTCCGCGCGCTGCCCGCGGACCAGGCGAAGCGCAAGCAGTCGCTGGAGTTCCTTCGGCGTATCAGTCGGCCGAACAACAACCCGGAGTATCCCGTCCTGGCACTGAACTGGTTCCAGGATATGCGCACGTTCCCGGAACGCCGCGACCGTTATCTGCTGGCCCTGACCAGCGGGAAGGTTCCGGCTCAGGAGGTGGGCCAGCCTTTCACCCCGGCGCCGCCCAGTTTCCTGTTCGGGCTTTCCCCGAATGAACGCGAGCAGATCGCCGCCGAGATCCGTGCGTTCTGGGATGTCCTCCCGGACAACCGAGCCGACAACAGCGCGCGGGCCTACGTTCTCAACCACTTCACCGAGGTCACGCCCGAGGTGCGCACCGCTCTCGTCGATTTCCTCTACGCGCTCCCGGCGGACCCGGCGGATCGCGCGAAGAAGATCGACTATCTCGATTACTGGAACAACGAACCCGAGAAGGCGGTTCGCACCGGGCACAACATTTTCTCCGTCTGGTTCCACGTCACCGACCCGACGCAGATGGCGCTGATCCACACCGGCATCCTGTTCGCGATGGTGCTGTTCACCGTCGGGCTGTTCACTCGCGTCACGTCGGTGATCGTGTGGCTTGCGGTCGTCGGGTACATCCACCGGACCCAGCAGATTCTGTTCGGGATGGACACGATGATGAACGTCCTGCTGTTCTACCTGATGATCGGGAATAGCGGGGCGGCGTTTTCCTTGGACCGACTGATCGCGCGGTATCGCGCGGTCCGCGCGAGTTTGCGCCGCACGGGTACGATCGACCCCGCCACGCGGGCGTTTTTGGCCGCTCCGCCGCCCTCGCAGAGCGCCGGGTTCGCGATCAGGCTGATCCAGGTTCACTTCTGTTTCATCTACGTGGCCTCGGGACTCTCGAAACTCAAGGGCAATGCGTGGTGGAACGGGCAGGCCGTCTGGGACGTGATGGTGAACCCGGAGTTTACCCTGATGCAGTACGAGTGGTACGAGAAGGGGCTGCGCGCGCTGGTCCGCATCAAGCCGGTTTATTACGCGATGACCGCATTCGGCTCGTGGTTCACGCTGTTCATCGAGATCGCCGGTCCGTTCCTCTTGTGGACCCGACTGCGCTGGCTCATCATCTTGCTGGCGACTGCGATGCACGCGGCCATCGGCGTGTTGATGGGACTGAATCTGTTTGAACTGCTGATGATCGTGATGCTCCTCGCGTTCTTCCCGGAGCAGGTGATTCGCGACCGGCTTCGCGGTGGGGCGAACCTGTTGAAGGTGCGGTTCGCATTCAACCCGGCGTCGGGGCGTGCCGCGGCGCTGGCGCTGGCCGCCGACACCGACGCTCAGGTTACGCTCGTGCCCGACCCGACGCCGGGTTCGCCGGTTCTGACCGACGCGACCGGTGCCCGTCACACCGGGCCAGCCGGGGTGACGGCGCTCTTCCGCACTGTGCGATTGCTTGCGCCGTTTACGTTCGTGGTGAGGATACCGGGCGTGCGGAATCGGCTTGCGAAGTGGTTGTTCCCATCGCCCCCGAACGCAGTGCCGCCGGCCCCGACGACGTCTGCCGCTAGTTGAGATCGCACCGCCGCGAAGTGATGGGCGAGTCCCGCGCGTCGGATATACTGTGCGAATCCGCGAGTGACTGCCCTTTGGTGGGCTGTCGCGGACTACCTCAACCTTTAGAAGGAGTCGCCAATGCCCGATGAAGTGAAGCCCGCCGCACAGCCGCAACAGCAGGTTCAGATCCCGGTGGACGTGACGAACCGGGAGACGGTGTACGCGAACTTCGTCCAGGCACACCTGAACGCGGATGAAGTGTACCTGGAGTTGGGTACGTTCTCGCAAGTGGTGACACCGGCTGGCCCGGACCCGATCGTGTTGACGCACCGGGTGATCATGAACTTTGTGACCGCCAAGCGTCTGGCCGACCTGCTGCGCCGGGCGGTGATGCAGCACGAGCAGATGTTCGGCGTGGTGGAACTGGACCCGAACCGTCGGCTCCGCGTGCCGCAGCAACCCCCGCGCCCGCCCGGCATGTGAGCACCGTTGCGGCTCGGTGGATTTGGTATTAGCCCTGCGGGCAACGCTGGGAGGGATTTCCTTTAACTTGTCGAGAGTTGGTATTTTCGTCTGTGTCGCGCCGTAGCCACAACAACCTTCGGTTTGCCCGCCGAAGGTGTTCCCAGGGTTGCGCTCGCAAAGTCTCGCTTCGCACAGGGCTAGTATCTGTCACCCCTTCGGAGCTAATACCAACACATCCTCGGTCCTCTACTTCTGTTTCCGAGCCATCGCTTTCTGCACAGCGCTTCCCAGATCGGCAGGTGTGGGAGCGACCTCGATGCCGGCTTTCTCCAGTGCCGCGATCTTGTCGGACGCGCTACCGCTTCCGCCGCTGATGATTGCGCCCGCGTGCCCCATCCGCCGGCCGGGGGGGGCAGTCTGCCCCGCGATGAACGCCGCCACCGGTTTCTTTACGTTCTTTGCCACGAACGCCGCTGCTTCCTCTTCCGCCGTGCCGCCGATCTCGCCGATCATCAGAATCGCGGACGTTTGTGGGTCTGCCTCGAACATCTGCAACAGGTCGATTTGCGACGTGCCGATCACCGGGTCGCCGCCGATGCCGACGCATGTCGTCTGCGGAAGCCCGAGCGCGGTGAGTTGGAACACCGCTTCGTAGGTGAGCGTTCCCGAACGGCTGATGACGCCGATACCCTTCTCGCCCGCTGCGCACGGCTTGTGAATGTGCCCCGGCATG
>SXID01000090.1 GCA_005772955.1 Planctomycetia bacterium | reverse complement strand
GCAGAAGATCAGCAAGGGCGGCTATTCATCCAACAGGTTCAGGTGGGCAAGCGTACCTTCCTTATTTATCGTCGCTTCCAGAGTTCAAAAGAAGGGGCCCGTATCAAATCCACTTTCCGGCTCGCTGAGTTGTCCAATAAGTGCGAGATGAAAGTCGGTGGAGCCTTCGGTGATGGAGGGCCATTGACCATTACTTACAAAGATGCAGCTTCAACCGTAGGTGTGGTCACGCTCAAGATCAACTCCACCGACGGGACGCCGTGGACGGAAGAGGACGAGCGGGCGTTCCAGAAGCGCAAGCGACCCGCAAAGCCGTAGCCGCGAGGCGTGTTCCCGCTCTTGGCACGGCGCGGAGCAGTTTCCGCTTTACCTCGGCGCGACATTCTGACGTTGGCTGACGTTCCACGTGGAACTTTTTACAATGGTCGCGGTCAGAGCGTACCGCTAGCGCACCTTCGCCTTGAACTTCACCGTTCCGCTCTGGCCGGGGAGGATCGTGCCGGGCAGTTCCCACCGCACTACCACCGAACCGACCTCGTTCTCCGACACCGTGAAGTTCGAGGGCCGGTCGGACTGCGCCGAACCTTCCACGTACGCCAGCCGACCGCTCAGGCTGTCGCTGATCACAATATCGCTCACCGCCTTCGCGCCAGTGTTCGCGTACTTGATCGTGATCGTCACCACGTCGCCCACTTCACGCGGCCCGGTCGGGTCCACGCTCTTCGTCACTGTCAGCGGGACCAACATCGGGAACGCGGTCAACTGCTCCGGCTCCACCACCACGCCGACCACCTTCACGCCCTGCACCTGCCCGTACGCCTGTGGCCGGCTCGTTCCGATGAAGAACGCGGTGCCCACCTTGCCCACGAACGCGGACGGTTTCACCTTGCCCTCGAACCCGGCCGGCTTCGTCAGCGCGATGTCCACCATCGGCGCGTGCCGGTCCTTGAAGAACGAAGTGCCCATCGCGCCCGCGTGTGCCGCCACGCGAACCTGATGGTCGAAGCCGCCCGGCAGCATCTCGACGCGGCGGACCATGAATCGCGGCGAGACGATGCTGACCACGTTGGAAGTCGTCACCTTGCGGCGCCCGCCGATGGTGTACTCCACGCCCACATCGGTCGGGTTCAGCCCACCGAGTTGCCCGTTCGGCCCGATGCCGAGCGGGTTGCCCCGGTCGCCGCCGTCCAGGAACTGTTCTTCCTTCGGCACCTTCGGACCCAACAGCGGGTCGTATAGCGGTTGCGCGAGGTACGGCATAATCGGCGGCGCGACCGGCGCTCTCAGGAGCTTCTCGCCCGGAAGCAGAATCGTGCCTTCGACGACGTAGGACCGGAGTTGCTCAGGCGTCGGCTTCAGGTTTCCCACGCGAACGATCGCCATGAGCCGGCCGTTCGCGAGCGCCGCTTTAATCGCGGCATCGTCGGTCCCGTCGGGCATCTCCACCGGGTTGTTCGGACCAACCTCCGCGGGAAGCGCCTTCTCGGGGTCTTCGAGGTAGATGACCTTCGTGACAACCGCGCCCTTGAGCACACGCTCAATGTCGGCGTTTGAGAACGTGAGCGGGATCGGGTGATCCATGTACTTCACGCCGGGTCGCGGAATGAGCGTGCCGCGAAGTTCCACCTCTGGGTACAGCGACTTACCTGGGTGGTACGGTAGGTTCGATAGCTCAAAGCGATACGCATAGCCGGGACGCAGTCCCATCACGACGGGCGCGTCGTACATGCGACTGATCGCCGAACCGGGGAACGCGGTGACGCGCACGTCCTTCGGGACGAGAAACCTGGCCGCGACGAGCGGTGCCGGCACCGGTAGTTCCGCACGCGGTTGAAGCACGTCGGCACGTGGCATCGCGCCGAACGCCGCGACCCCAGCGGGTGGTCCCTGCGACGGAACCGGCATCGGTTGCGCGGTCGCCAGTCCCTGACCGACAGCCAGGGCGCCAAGCAACGTGAGGGTCTTCGCTTTCATGGCTTCCCTTCGGGCAAGTTCCATTGAAAGTCTCAGGTCCGCAAGTCGCAAGTCGCAAGTCGAAGACCCAAAAGCAGGCTTCTTCGACTTGCGACTTGCGACTTGCCGACTTGCGACTACTTAAGAGGCGGCGCCATCGGGCCAGGTGCCACTGGGGGCAACGGGCCGAGCGGTGCGAGCGGCAGGTCGGTAGGGACCGACGACGGCAGCGGGGGCAGCGGGGGCAACGCGGTCGGCGGGCGAACAGTCGCGGTACCGGGCGGGTTGAGCGGCAGGTCTGCCCCGACCTTGTTCTTCGGCATCGGTGTCGGCACTGGAACCAGTGGCCCCGGTCCCGGCATCGGCCCCGGCATCATCGGTGCGCCCGGCGGCGGTGCGGTCATCGCGGGCGAGACGCGGTTCTCCAGGTCGATGTTCCCCATGCGGATGATCGCCAGGATCGTCCCGCGGCGCTGCGCCTCCGCGACCGGGTCGGCACCCGGTTCGAGTCGCGTGGAGACGACCTCTTCCGCACCAAGGACCGTGTTGAAGTCCTGGTTGATCGGGTCCGGAAGGTACACCACCTTCACCACGAGGTTGCCAGCCTTGGCCTGGGCGAAGTCATCCGCGGAGAACGTCAGCGGCACCGACGAGTGGCTCAGGAACACCAGCGTCTTCGGGTTCCCCTGCGCCACTTCGAGCGTCGGGTAGAACGACTTGCCGGGGTGGTCCGGGAGAATACTTGTGAGCCGCAGCCGGTACACCGACGCTTGCAGGAAGTTGTACTCCTTCGGCGCGGTCAGCGCGGACGCCTCATCGTTGAAGGTGCCGTCCGGCAACTGCCACGTCACCTTCATACCAGCCGGTCCGGTGAAGTTGATCGAGGAGCGGCCGTTCGGCAGCCCCGGTCGTCCCATGCCCATCCCGCCACCGGTGCCCGTGTAAGCGCCGAGCGCGGCGACCGCTCCGGGCGGCCCCTGACCTGGCACGGGGACGATACCGGTGTTCGGCATGTTGGGCATCTGCGGGCCGTAAGGCCCGGCAGCCCCGTAGCCCGGAGGCAAACCACCGCCAGGACCATAACCCGGAGGCGGGCCACCGGGGCCACCGCCCGGAGGCGAACCGTAGCCGCCGCGACCACGATATCCGGGAGGCGGGCCGTAACCACCGCCGCTACCCGGGGGAGGACCGTAACCGCCAGCACCACCCGGAGGCGGGCCATAACCACCTTCGTAGCCCGGAGGCGGGCCGTAATTGCCACCGCCGCTGGAACCACTGCGGATGTTGCTACCAAGGCCGCCGCGAAGGATGTTGCCGCCAATGCCCGGAACGGAGCAGTTCGTGCAGCCCTCGTTCGAGGTGATTCGCGATGGACCGAAGCCCGACACGGGGCGAATCACACCGGCTTCACCGACCAGCGTGTTCCCGCCGGCCTGCTGTACGCCGCTCGGCGCGCCCCACGGCGCGGCCCCGCGAACGGCCATCACCGGCTCACCGCCCGGCCCCTGCAACCCGCCGACTTCCTTGCCGCGAGTTACCGTGCCGAACCCGCCGCCCTGTTGCGGTGGTTGTCTCTGGGCCTGCGATTCGGGGCTGACGCACCCGCCGCCGAACCCGGCCAATAGCACCAACGTGGTCGCGGTACGTTTCATTTTTTCCCCCCAAAGACCCAACGAACCGTTCGCTTCAGGAAAGGTTTCGACTGCGGCACGTTCCGAACTTTGCACAAACCCGGATTTGCCGGCACGAATGGAGCAACCGGAAACACCGGCGCGACACGAGTTGAGTAAGGCGAAGTGGCAGTAGGGAGAAGACGTGGGAGAAAAGCAAGAAGCGGGCGACGTTCCGAACGGCGGGAGTTGGGCCGTTGGGAACCGTCGCCCGCTTCGCGTGTTCCGACTCGAAATCGGGGGACAGCACGAGCGGGGGAGGGGAGAACTTACGCGACCAGGGCGCGTTCGGTGGTTGCAGTGGGGGTCTTGCTTTGGGCGCGGTCGGCGGTCATCTCTTCCTTGACGCGGCGGGTCAACTTGAGGACGAAGGCCAGGTCGCGGAGGAGTGCATCGGCCTCTTTGGTGGCAACGGGGGCAGTCGTGATAACGCGGGCGGTGCTGGTGATCGCGGTCATGTTATGCTTCCTTGCGGTTGAAGTTTCTTTCGATGAGAGATGGGAATGCAGGAGCCGTGCCACACCGCACCGGAATTCTTCGGAATCGCACCGAACGCTACGATTGCAAGGTATTCGCGCGATCGGAGGCGCTGAGACAGGTGCCCGCATTTCTTACGCGACCGTTGTAACCGTTGCGACTTCACAGAAAGTCTACATTCCGCAAATGGCGAAATTACAACCGTGCGTGAAGGTGGAGATGCGCAGGGAACTGGGAAGTGGCATTGCTTGTAAATGAGGGGTCGCGCGCTGTTTAGCGTTGGCCCCGACGGGGCCAACGCTAAACAGCGCGCGAAGTTCAAGAACTTGGATTGAGGAGGCGCGTTATGGCTCGTCCGTGACCACCACGGGCGCGGTCTTGGGTGCTTCGAGATCGCTCGTGTCGAGCCGGTTCTCGCTCTGGAGTTGCTTGAAGATGGCGACCGTTTCGCGGATGCCGTCCACGAGCGGCGTCTTCGAGATCGGGCCGAGATCGCGCTGAAACCCGTCGTCGGACAGGTCGTAAGCGATGGCGATTTGCGTGGTGCCGAAGGTGACCAACTTCGACGCGTCCGGCAACACGGTGGATAGCGCGGTATGGAACTCCTTCATGGCGATCACAGCACCGCGAAGGTTGTAGCTCTTCGCCCCGCTGTACGGCCGGTCCATCGCGTGGATGAAGGTTTTCGCCACGTCGTCCACGTACTGGAAGTCACTGAGGCCACCGAAGTTGATGTGATAGGGCCGACCGAGCAGCGCGGCTTTAATCGCCTTCGTCGGTTCGCTGGTCATGCCGAGATCGCGGCCAACGCCGTACACGGTCCATGGGCGCAGACCCACAGACGAGATACCGAAGTCCTGGAAGTAGATGCGGGCGTTGCCTTCGTTGCAGCACTTGAACACACCGTAGTGCGTGCTGGGCACGAGCGGTGCGTCGTCCGGCTGCGCGCCAGCCGGGTACTTGTCAGGTCCGCCGAACACCGCGGCGGAACTCGCGTACACGAGACGCTTCACCTGATCGCCAGCGGCCTTCACCGCCTCGAATACCGCGAGCGTGCCGAGGACGTTCACCTTCGCGCCCAGGAGCGGGTCGGCACGGCATGTCGGTACCTGCAACCCCGCAAGGTGAATGATGTGCGAAATCTTGTGGCTCGCGACCGCGCGCGAAAGAGTTTTCAGGTCGGTCACGTCGCCCTGTACGAAGGTGACCTTCGCGACTTCGCTTTCCGGCAGCACGAGCCGCAGCCTCCGGGCGTCTTCGCGCAGGTCGTACACCCAAACTTGCGCGCCGCGTGCGAGCAGGTTGCGGATGATCCACGCCCCAATGAACCCGTAACCACCGGTAATCAGCACGCGCATTTCGGCACTTCGTGTTTGGTGTTTAGTGTTTGGTGTTTAGGTATATGGTGTCCGCGAATCGGCCACGCGGTGCCGTGCACACCAAACACTAAACACGCGATTCAGGGTCGCCTTCGACCTTTTCCTGCGCGACTTTCGCGAGCGACACAAGCTTGTCGCCGTCACTCAGGTTCATCACCTTCACGCCCTGTGTGTTGCGGCCGACGATGCGGATTGCGCCCACCTTGCTTCGCGTTACCATGCCGTCCTTCGTGATGAGCATGATCTCGTCGCCGTCGCGCACGCTGGTGATGCCAATTACCTTGCCGTTCTTGGCGGTCACCTTCACGTCCTTCACCCCCAACCCGCCGCGATTCTGGAGGCGGTATCGCATCCCCGACGGGTCGCTTTCGGCTTCGCTCTCGCCGTCTGCGGTCTCGCTCGCCTCCGGCTCGCGGCTAACCTCCACGTCGTCGCTCTCGTCGCTCTCCGAGTCGTCACCCTCTGGCGTCGCGGTGTTCACGCCGAACGGAGTGCGCTTGCCGTAACCGTTCTCGCACACGGTCAGGAGCAATCCATCTGGGTCCGCGACCACCATCCCCACAACGATGTCGTCCTTGCGGAGCTTGATGCCCCTCACCCCGCGAGCCGTGCGGCCCATCGACCGTGCGTTCGATTCGCGGAACCGAATCGCCATGCCCTTTTGCGTGCTGAGAATGATCTCGTCGCCCGGCTTGGTGAGCGCGACGTTGATGAGTTCGTCGCCTTCGTCGAGCGTGAGGCCGATAACGCCGCCGGCCCGCACGTTGCTGTACGCCATCAGGTCGGTCTTCTTCACCGTGCCCTGGCGCGTCGCCATCAGCAGGTGAGAACCCTCGGCGAACTCGCGCACCGGCACGATGCTCGTGATCTTCTCGTTCTCCGCGAGCGACAGCACGTTCGCGATGCTGCGCCCCGCGTTCGTCCGCGCCGCTTGCGGGATCTTGTACACCTTGAGCCAGTACATCCGGCCCGTGTTCGCGAAGCACAAGAGATAGGCCTTCGTGCTCGCAACGAAGAAGTGTTCGATGAAGTCGTTGTCGCGCAAGCCGCCCTGCACGCCCTTCCCGCCACGACCCTGGACGCGGTACTCCGTCAGTGGCATCCGCTTGATGAAGCCCTCGTGCGTAATCGTGACGACGTTTGGTTCGTCCACGATCAGGTCTTCCATCTCGACGTCGCCGTCGCCCTCGGCAATCTCGGTGCGTCGGTCGTCGCCGTACTTGGCGCCCATCTTCTCCAGGTCGTCGCGAATCACCGAATGGATGTTCCGGTCGTCCGAGAGGAGCGTTTCGTACCCGCGAATGAGGTCGCGGAGTTGCATGTACTCCTTCAGGATTTCGTCGCTTTCGAGCGCCGCGAGTTGGCCGAGTCGGAGGTTCACGACGGCTTCCGCTTGTTGCTCCGTCATCTTGTATTCGGCCACGGTGCCGAGTTCGCGCTGCAGCGCGTTGAACGCGGTCGCGCCGAGCGCGCGTTCCATCATGCTCGCGGGCACCGCCAGCCCTTGCAGCCGCTCCTTCGCCTCGGTGCGGTTGGCCGAACTGCGGCAAATCTTGATGACGTTCTCGATGTCCGCGATCGCGATGAGTTGCCCTTCGAGCACGTGCCCGCGGCGCTTCGCTTCGCGTAGCAGGAACTCGGTCCGCCGCCGGATCACGTGAACGCGGTGGTCGAGGAACTTCTGCAGCATCTCCTTGATGGTGAGTTCGCGCGGGCGGCCGTCCACCAGCGCGAGCATGATGATGCTCACCGTTTTCTGGAGTTTCGTGAACTGGTACAGTTGGTTCAGGATGAGGTGTGGGTCGCCCTTGTTGGTGAGTTCGATGACGAGGCGGACTGGTTCCCCGTTGCGGGCGCTGGACTCGTCGCGGACCCCGCGAACGTTGAGGATGCGCTCGTCCTTGATGAGTTGCCCGATTTCCTCGGTAAGCGCATTTCGCGTGACCTGGAACGGCACTTCGCGAATGATGATGACCGGTGTCTTGCTCTTGCCCTCGTCGACGATGTCGGCACGAGCGCGGAGCGTGATCCGGCCGGCACCGCGCGAATAGGCGTCGATGATCCCCTGCCGGCCCATGATGATGCCACCGGTCGGGAAGTCCGGCCCGGGGATCAACTCGATGATGTCCGCGAGCGTCGCGTCCGGTTCGTCGATGAGCTTGACCAGTGCCTTACAGACTTCGCGAAGGTTGTGCGGCGGGATGTGCGTCGCCATGCCGACCGCG
>SXID01000089.1 GCA_005772955.1 Planctomycetia bacterium | reverse complement strand
CACGGGGGAGTGGTGGGCCGTGGTCAGTGGGCTGTGGGCTGTCACGCCCGTGTTTCCCGGCCAACTGCCCACTGCCCACTGCCGGCTGGCGAGGACGAAGTCCGAGCCGAGAGCGGCAAGCAGCGGATCATGATCCTCGGCGGTGGACCGAACCGCATCGGGCAAGGGATCGAGTTCGATTACTGCTGCGTACAGGCCGCGTTCGCACTCCGCGACAACGGCTACGAAGTCATCATGGTGAACTCGAACCCGGAGACCGTCAGCACCGATTACGACACGTCGGACCATCTGTTCTTCGAGCCGCTGACGCCCGAAGATGTGCTGAACATCAACGACCGGATGAAGCCGAAAGGCGTGATCGTGCAGTTCGGCGGGCAAACGCCGCTGAACCTCGCGACGCCGCTCGAAATGGCCGGCGTGCCGATCATCGGCACCAGCGTGGACAGCATCGACATCGCGGAGAACCGTGAGCGTTTCGCGAAACTCGTCACCGAAATCGGGCTGCTCCAGCCCTCGAACGGTACCGCGGTGGACGAATCGCAGGCGCTCCGCGTCGCCCGGCGAATCGGCTTCCCGATCCTCGTGCGCCCGAGTTTCGTGCTCGGCGGACGCGACATGAAGATCGTCTACAACGAGGACGAACTCAGCGCCTACATCCGCCGCGTCGAACCGGACCTGTCGAAGGACCGACCGGTTCTGATCGACCAGTTTCTCGAGAACGCAACCGAGGTCGATGTCGATTGCTTGAGCGACGGCATCCGCACCGTGATCGGCGGCGTGATGCAGCACATCGAAGAGGCCGGCATCCACTCCGGCGACTCCGCATGCGTGATCCCGCCGCACAGCCTGCCCGCTGAGGTCATCACGGTGATCAAGGTTCAGGCACGGAAGTTGGCTGCGGCGCTAAACGTGAAGGGCTTGATGAACATCCAGTTCGCGGTATCGGGCATCCGCGCCGACGGGATCGCGACCGACCCGCCGAAGGTCTACATCCTCGAAGCGAACCCCCGCGCGAGCCGCACAATTCCGTTCGTGTCGAAGGCCACGGGGGTGCCCCTCGCCAGGCTCGCGGCGCTCGTGATGGTCGGCAAGACACTCGACGAGTTGGGTGTGAAGGATGAGGTGATCCCGCAACACTACTCGATCAAGGAGAGTGTGTTCCCGTTCAACAAATTCCCTGGCGTGGACATCATCCTCGGCCCAGAGATGAAGTCCACCGGCGAGGTCATGGGTATCGACGACAGCATGCCGATGGCGTTCGCGAAGGCGCAGCTCGCAGCCAGTTCCCCGCTGCCACTCTCGGGCACGGTGTTCATCTCGGTCGCCCACCGCGACAAGGAAGCTGTGGTGCCGATTGCCCGAGGGTTCGCGGAGTTAGGCTTCAAGGTGATCGCGACCCGCGGCACGGCCCAGTACATGCGCGACCGCGGCGTTCCCGTCGAAGATGTGCCGAAAATCGCGGAGGGACGGCCGAACCTGCTCGACCACATGAAGAATGGGAAAGTGCAACTGATCGTCAACACGCCAACCGGTCGCGGAAGCTCGACCGATGAGTCGAAGATTCGGGCCGAAGCGGTCGCCAGTCGTGTGACAGCGATTACCACAATCTCCGCGGCGCAAGCCGCCGTAGAAGCGTGCCGTGCGCTCAAACAACAGGAACTGACCGTGACCGCGCTGCAGGACCGGTTCCCGGCTCGAAAAGTGTGAGTGTGGCAGAAAGAGAAAACAGTGAAGAGAAAGCCGAAGGGGTTCTGGCTTTCTCTTCACTGTTTTCTCTTTCACTCACACTCACACTAGGCAGCCGCAGGCTGCCTCCGCACCGGGTTGCCAATCGTTTCCAGCATCGCATGTAGCCCCTGGACGTGCTTGCAGCGGTGTGCGTGGTGGTTCTCGCCGTGGTACACCGCGTCCGGGCACGTACAGTGCCAGTACAGGTGGGCGTCTTCGGTGCGTTCGGCCGCGATTTGGTACTCCTCTCGCCCACCGGTCACGTTCCACGTCATCACGCAACCCGGTTCGTTCGGTTTTGGGTTCCGATACGTAACATGAAACAGGTATGGGGCAGGCTGCCGCTTCCGGTCCGGTCCGGGCAGAACGACGGTGACAATCGCGAACGTCGCGCGCTGTTGGGGTTGGTTCTGCTTGACCACGATTTGACTCCTTGAACTGGTTGGTTGCTGTTTTATTTTAACTCAACACGTGTCCACTCCCGATGTCGGTAGCCGTTTCCAGCGGTACACTGCGAGCAACCCGAACGGAGCCCTCATGTCTAACGACAGCACCCAACCGACCGACGCAAAGACAATGAAGACGTTCCTCCGGGAACTGGCCCGCAAAAACCGCGTGGCCCAGAAGAACAAGGACGCGCTGAGCATCGACATCTGCCGGAAGTTCACCTCACTGCCGGCATACGAAGCCGCGAAAACGGTGATGTGGTACGTCGACGCCGGGAGCGAGGTGCGTACCCGGCACACGCTGCCGGAGGCGCTCACGCACGGCAAGCGTGTGGTCGTTCCGTGGTGCGTCGTCGAGACGAACTGCCTCGAATTGTTCCTGCTCGAAGACATCAGCGAATTGGTAGAGGGCGCGTACAAGATTCTCGAGCCGAAAGTGGAACTCCGCGGCCTGCCGCAAAAGAAGGTTCTGCCGGACGAACTCGACCTGGTGATGGTACCGGGAACTGCGTTCGACTCGCACGGAGGGCGGATGGGTCAGGGCAAGGGCTATTACGACCGGTTACTCGCGCAAGCTCGCAAGGACGCACCGCTCGTTGCGATCGCGTTCGACTGCCAGCTCTTTGAAGCAATCCCGGTCGCGGCGCACGACGTATTCATGGACCTGGTGCTGACAGAATCACGCATCATCGCCGGGAAGGGCCGCACGGGCTGACGGCTGATTCTACTTCCTCCACACGCCCGCGCGCGGTATCCTCAAACACAGTTGCTACTTTCCTTCCTCCCGGACGCGGTTCACCACCGCGCCCTACCTCCCCGGGAGCCTCTCATGTTGAATCGGAATCGTCGCGAACTGTTCGCGGACATCGGTAAGGGCATGATCGCCGCGAGCGTCGGCACCGCGTTCGCCAGTGACCTGGGGTTCGGCACCGCGTTCGCGGCCGACGAACCCACCAGGCTCACGTTCGGCGACCTCGACCCGCTCGTGAACTTCCTTCAAGAGACGCCGCCGGACAAACTCGTCGCGGCAGTCGTTGCGAAACTCAAGAGCGGCACCGAACTAAAGCAACTCGTCGCGGCGGCGGCACTCACCAACGCACGCGCGTTCGGCGGCGAAGACTACATCGGCTTCCACACGCTGATGGCGCTCGCCCCGGCGTACCAGATGTCACAGGAAGAGAAGGACACTGCGAAGAAGCCGCTCGCGGTGTTGAAGGTACTGCACCGCAATTCAGCGCGGTTGAAGGATTTCGGCCCGGCGAAAGAGACGCTGAAGCCGGTGAAGCCGAGCAAGTTGGCGACGGATCGCGGCAGCGGCGAGCAACTCCGCGACGCGGCCCGAAAAGCGGACCTGAACGCGGCCGAAGCGACCTTCGCCGCGATCTGCGCGAGCGGCAAGGCGGAAGACGCGCTCAACGAACTGATGGTGGAAGTAGACGACGCAACCGAGGTTCACCGCGTCGTGCTGGTGTCGCGAGCGTGGGATCTGACGCGATTCGTCGGCACCGAACGCGCGGCCACAATGCTCCGTCAGTCGGTCCACTACTGCGTGAAGGTCGAGGCAAACGCGAATCAGGCGAAATACAACGCCGCGATCCGCGAGCAACTCCCCAAACTGCTCGACCAGTACAAACTGGTCGGCACAAAACCCGGCGTGAAGTCGGCCGACGACAAGTGGGTGCTCCAATTCGCCGAGACGATCTTCAAGTCCGACGCGGCACAGTCCTCTGATGCGGTGGCCGCCGCGCTCGCCGAAGGCTTCAGCGCCGACGCAATCGGGGAAGCGCTCTCGCTGGCCGCGAACCAATTGATCCTGCGCGACGAGGGACGACCGAAGTCGTGGGTGTCCGCGGGCAAGCCGGAGGGGAGCATCCACGGCGATTCGATTGGCGTCCACTCCTGCGACACGATCCACGCGTGGCGGAACCTCGCGAGCGTCGGCGACCGCCGCACGCAGGTCACGAGTCTGATTCTCGCGGGCTATCAGGTCGGTCGCGACCGCACCCAGCGCACCGAGTTCACGAAGTGGGATCCGTACCCCCGCACCGAGCATAGCGAGAAGGTTAAGGGACTGCCGGCTGATTCACTCCTGAAGGAACTCGACACCGCGATACGTGCCAAGGATCAGGTGCAGGCCGCCGCGATCACCGCCCGCATAGGTGCGGAGAAGCCTACCACCGCGAAGGACGTCTTCGGGCTGTTCCGCGGGTTCGCGATCAGCGAAGACGGCGCGCTGCACGCGGAGAAGTACTACGCCACTGCGACCGACGAATTCGCGCGTGCGCGGAGTGCGTTCAAGTGGCGGCAACTGATCGCGCTGGCCCGCGTGACCGCGAGCGCTTACGGCTACGCAGCCCCGGCTCACAAGGAAGCCTGCGAGTTGCTGAAGGGGTGAAGTGGTTAACGTAGTAGGCACACGGCATGTGCCTACTACTTTGGAACTCAATGGTTCAAGAACTTCACGTCGCGGACGTTCTGCTCCGCGACGGTGCGCGTGATCTTCCCCGCACGCAACAGCAACCGCACCGACTCGTCGCACGTGTACATTCCCTCGTCGCGACCGGTCAGGATGTAGTTGTCGATACTCTCAACCTTCCCGGTGCGAATCGCGTTCGCGATCGGGTGCGTGTTCCACATCACCTCCAGCGCCAGATGCCGCTTTTGCGTCTTCTGGATGCTGGGCAGGAGCCGCTGACTCACGATCGCACGCAGGCTCATCGCGAGTTGCGAGCGCACCGCGGACTGCGCGTCCGGCGGGAACAGGTCCGGGAACCGCGTGATCGCGCCTTTCGCGTCGCGTGTGTGAAGTGTGCTGAAGACGAGGTGACCCGTCTCCGCCGCACTGAGCGCCATCTGTGCCGTCTCGCGGTCGCGAATCTCACCAACCAGAATCACGTCGGGGTCTTGCCTCAAACCGTACTTCAGTCCATCGGCAAACGAAAGCACGTCGCCGCCAACCTCGCGCTGCGTGACGACGGAGTTCGGTTCGCGCGGGAACTGATATTCAACGGGTTCTTCCACCGTGATGATGCGGTAACCACCGGCCTTGTTGAGCCGGTTCACGACCATCGCGAGCGTCGTCGATTTGCCGGAGCCGGTCGCGCCGGTCACGATCACCAACCCGTCGCGCAGCGCGACCAACTTCGTCGCGAGATCAGACGGAAACCCGGCCCACGCGAGATCGGGGATCGCGTCCGGGATGACGCGGAAGCACCCACCCGTGTCGCCGCCTGCGAGGAACAGCGTCGCGCGGAAGCGAGCCGCCTTCCCCGTGACCGGGCACTCGAAGGAGAAGTCCGCGTTCTTCTGTGACTGGAGGCGTTGAAGCGCGTCTTCGGGACACGCGGAGAGGAGTAGCGTTTCGACTTCGTCCTCGGCGAGCGGTGCTTCCGGCAGTTCGGTGAGGTCGCCGTGAACGCGAATCACCGGCGGGTGCCCGACGACCACGTGCAGATCGGAAGCACCGGCCTGCACCGCCCATTCGAGCCACTGACGCAGTTTCTCGGCGATCATCAGAACCCCTCCCCAACCCCTCCCCTAAGAAGGGAGGGGCTTCAAACAAGAGATAGTGGGGAGCGATACTCGAAGGCTGCTTTGCTCCCCTCCCTTTTTAGGGGAGGGGTTGGGGGAGAGGTCTTCTTCGCTCCTAGTGGTTGAACAGGAACGCCGGGTTGTTGATGAGCGCCCAAACGAGGTCTTGCGCGCCGAGAACGCGTGCGTCGGAGGGCGGCGCGTTCGCGGCTTCGGCCGCGAGCCGAACGTACTCCTTGTCCTGGGCCAGATACATCTGACGCAGCGTGTCCTTCTGCGCCTGCGTTCGCTTGTCGGCCGGCGTGTCGAGAAGCACGATCTGGCCCGGCGTCAGCGAGCCACCCAACTTCGGTGCCGCGTCCGTCGTCACGGAGAGGCGGAACTTCCCGATACTGTGCTTGGTCCCGAAGCGGTGGTCGAGTACCGCGGTGAAGTACACGCCGGCTGGGCCGCTCACCGGCTTCTCGAACTTGAACAGCGCCGCGTTATCCACCCCGAACCGCGGAGACGTGGCCCACCCGGTAGCCGGGTTCGCGTCCACCGCGTTCGCGGCCGGGAACCCTTGCTGCGCGAAGATCTGGTCGATCGCGGTGAGCTTGATCGCAGCGGGGTTCGCGTCCGGTTTGTCGAGCGCCTTGTAGGTGAGCCGGAACTCGTTCAGTACGAAGTTAGCGTTGTCTGCACGGCCCGGCCCTTGCAGCGGCAGCGTCGGATCGGACAGTGCTTCGAGCCGGATCGCGGTGATCGGCTTGTCCGTTTCGATCAGGCCGGACACGGTGTAGATCTCCGTTTCCGGTGCCCGCCCCGTGGCGAGAACCGATCCATCCTTGTTTACCTTCAGCACGGTATCGGGCGTCTGCCCTTGCGCGCGGCGCACGTCGAGCACGGTCCACGCGGTCGGCTTCTGTCCCTTGAGGCCATCCTCCCACACCTTCTGTTTGGCGTCGAGAGTCGCGTTGTACTTGTCAAACGCATCGACCTTGGGCTTGAACTCCGCCATCAGTGCGGCGTGATCAGCAGCAGCGGCGCGGATCGCGGCGATGGCCGCGGCGCGCTCCTTCGCGTTCGGCAAGCGATTCAGCACCGCGAGATAGATTTCGTCGGCGGCCTTCCCGTCGTCTTTCTCGCTCTGGATGAACTTGTTGAGCCGGTTGTTCGGATCCTTGATCGCGTCCGCGACGATCGGGCCGTTCACCATTGCCAGGATTGGCCCGAGGTTCAGCCCAGTGCCGCGCTCGCACTCGCAGGAGCTTTCACGCACCGGCTTGTTGAACAGGTCGAGGAACCCACCGGGCAGATCGACGTTGCTGTCGAGCAACTGCGCGGCACGCGCACCGGCGGGCAGACCGGGGAGCCGTGTTTGCGAACCAGTCACGCGGTGGATACTGTCGAACAACACTTCCGCCGGGAGCCGCCGCGCGAGTGCGTGCGCGTAGTTGATTTCGTCGTCCTTGTTCCACTTGTTCGTCGCGAGCGAGAGTTGATACGTGCGGCTCTTGCAGATGGTCTTGATGAGCTTCTGCGTGTCGAACCCGCTCTTCACGAAATCCTCGGTCAACTTGTCCAGCAACTCTGGGTTCGTGGCCGGGTTGCCGGCGCGGATGTCGTCCACCGGCTCGATGATGCCGATGCCGAGCAGGTAGCTCCACACGCGGTTCACATAGCTCTTCGCGAAGTACTGGTTCTGGGGCGAAGTGATCCACTTCGCGACCGCGACGCGGCGTGTCTCGCCGGCGAGCTGGTCCGCGGCCACCGGGTACGGGAAGCTCGCCGTCGCGTCAGTGCCGGTGCGGTCGTGCTTGATCTCGCCGGCCTTCAGGTCAGTGATAACCTCGACGAGCGGCTTCGCGCCCTCGACCGCCGTGCCGCCGAGCTTCTGCCCGCGGAACTTCGGGTCTTCCGTGCGGCCGACCTGCGCGAAGTACGCCGCGAGGCTGAAGTATTGGTCCTGCGTCCACTTCTCGAACGGGTGGTCGTGGCACTTGTTGCAGTTGAACCGCACCGCGAGGAACAACTGCGTGGTGTTCTCCATCACTGCGTCGGGGGTGCGGAGCGTCTTGTAGTACGATGCTGGCGGGCTTTCGACGTTCGACCCGGCCGCGGTGATGATCTGGTACGCGAACTTGTCATAGGGCCGGTTCTCCGCGACCGCGTCGCGGATCCACTTGCGGAACGCGGTGGCACCCACATCCCCGAGGAACTTGCGGTTCACCATAAGCATGTCGGCCCACTTGTTCGACCAGTGTTCGATGAACGAATCGCCGCCCACGAGTGAGTCGATCACGGCTTCACGCTTTGCACGGTTCTCGCGTTTATCTTCGATGAACGCACGCACCTGGTCCGAAGTCGGCGGCAAACCTGTGAGGTCGAGGTAGACGCGGCGCAGGAACGCGGCATCGTCGGACAGTTCGCTCGCCTGAACCTTCACCTTCTTCAACTTCGCGTCAACGAGGTCGTCGATGTAGTTGTGAACCGGTCGCGGTTCCCACGCGAACCCGGTGCGGTCGCCCATGATGATAATGGTGCTGGCGGCGTAGGCGCCTTCGTAGCGCGCGAGCATCGTCGTTTCGCCGCGGCGCAGCGTCGTGGCCAACCCGGCCTTGTCGATGGTCGCGCCTTCGGTGTTGCTGCTGTCGATGAACGTTTCGGCAGTCACATCGCGCCGCCGGCCATCCGTGTAAGTGGCGATCGCGGCGAACTGCACCTTCTGCCCGATGCGCCCGATCGACGGGTTCTTGGGGAAGATTTCGAGCGACTTGACGCGCACCGCGTCGAGGTCGAGTTTGACGCCCTGCGCGATCCACCGGCGGACCAGTTCGTAGTTTGGGTCGGCGGCGGTCATCGTCACGCCGCCGTGGTGCGGCACCGCGCCGGCCGGTTTGAGTAACATGAGGCTCTTCTCTGGCGCGGCCCGGTTGAACCGGCGGCCTTCGAGGTCGTCGGTGAGCGCGCGGAAGTCGTACAGCGCGTCGTAGCCGCGGAGCGAGAGCTTGAAGCCGTTCTTGCCGGCCTGCGCCCCGTGGCAGGTGCCCGCGTTGCACCCGAGCTTGCCGAGTACCGGTTGCACGTCGGTCACGAAACTGACCGGGGTATCTTTGGCGAGGTCCTTCGCGGCGAACGGGATGTTCGCGGTAAGCCCCGCGAGGGACACCGCGATCTCCCCCACTCCGTCGGCGGTCGGCCGCACCAGCCCGACCGCGTTCACGGTGGCGGTCTTCGGCGTGGTGATCTTCGCGATGCGCGTCGCGTCGACGGTCTCGCCATTGTCGAGCGTCGCGATGACGAGCAGTTGCGAGTACGCGAACGGCCCGCTGAGTTCGACCTTCAGGGGGTGAACGTCGAGTTTCGTGACCTTCGCTCCATCAGGGAGCTTTTCTTGCGCGAAGGCCGGCAGCGCGACCGCGACCAGCAGAGCAGCGGCGACGTATCGGAAGAGTTTCATGGAACAGGTCTCGCGTTGCGTGTGTTGTATTCGCCCTCTCCCCTTGCGGGAGAGAGGGCGAAGAACGGGATCACTTCTTCGGTAGCACAACAAAGCTGTGCAGCAACTTGCCGGTGGCGGGGTCGTGCAGCCACACGGTTCCGTCGAAGCCGGCGGAAGCGATCATGTTGCCCTTCGGATGCCACGCGACCGCGTACGCTGGGCCAGTCACCTTCTCGCACACTACCTTCGCGCCGCTGGTCGCGTCGTACACGCGGACTTCGCCCTTTCCGTCGAGGCTGCTGACCGCGGCGAACTTGGTGCCCTCGGTGTTAAACGCCGCCGCCGAAATGCGGCCCGTCATTGCCTCGTACTCGCGAACGCGGTTCGAGTCGTCGCCGATCTCACGCTTCACTTCGCGGTGCATCTTATAGAGCCGCGGCTTGCCGTCGGACCCGGCGATGATGACCTCGTCGTACACGTTCGGCTTCGCACCCGGTGTGTCGGCCGGGATCTTCTGCATCTTCTTTTCTTTCTGTGGTCGGCGGTCTACCGCCATCAGCCCGCCCTTGAGCGCGCCGGGTGTGATGCTGGTCACGTTGTCCACGAACCGTTGCGTGCCGACCTCGGTGAGTTTCATGCTCATGTCGCGGCCGACGGAAACGAGGTGCAATCCGTCTTGCGAAAACACAGTGCCTAGCACCCAGTCCGAGTGCGTGCCCATCTGAAGAATCTGTTTCCCGTTGATCGCGTCCACCGCGCGCACGGTGTTGTCCGAACAACCGAACGCGAGCGACTTATTGTCCGGCGACCAGCTAACGCCGTAGAGCGTGTCGAACGTGATTGGCGCGGATACCAGCAGCTTCTCTCCTTCGGGACTCCAGACTTGAACCTCACCGAAGCGGCCCGGCGCGCCGCCGACGGCAGCGAGTTTCTTCCCGTCAGGTGAGTACGCGATCGACTGCACACGCTCCGAGATGCCGATGAGCCGCGACTGAAGCTGGAACTCACCGGTGTCGTAGAGCAGAATTTCGTGATAGCCCGTGACCGCGAGACGCGAGCCATCGCCGTTAAAGGCGAGCGCGGTCACGACCGGCGGAGCGGAGTACTTCGGCGGGTTCGCCGCGTCCACCACAACCGCCTTCGCGCTCGCGGGGGTGTCGTCGGTCGCGCCTTGCGCGATCCAGTCGGTGATAAGTTTGATCTGGATCACATTGAGCGGGTCGCGGTTCTTCGGCATCTCGGCTTTGCCGTTGTCGTGAACCTTGATCTGCTCGATGAGGTGACTCATCGCAGGCTTCCCCGCGACGACGCCGGGCTTCCCGCGCTCGCCGGGCTTGAGCAGGTCGGCGTGGGTGATCATCACGTAGCCGCCGAGCGGCTTCGCGGGCTGGTGGCAGCCGTTACAGTTCTGGGCGAAGATCGGCCGCACGTCCTTGTAGTAACTCACCTTCGCCGGTTCTTCGGCGCGAGCCGCGACCGGGAGTGCAACAGCGGCGAGCGAAACGAGCGCGTAACGAATCCGCATGGAAGCGAACCTCGCGGGAGGGACTGAAGCAGGCCGGAGGTCGAAGTCGGGCAGGAATAAGTAGTGTAGCAGTCGGTAGGGCGGGCGTTCAACCGTTCCGTGCGAAATCTCAGGACGATTGCAAAGAAGTAGGCACACTCCGTGTGCCGTCGCTGCGAGCGAGCAAATCGCCACGATTTCAACAGACCCAAGAACGGCACACGGAGTGTGCCTACTACTTCGCAATCGTCCTGATGCCCTCAACTGGGACATCGACAAGGCGGTCAACCTCTTGGTCCGCTGATGCCTACGACTTTGCAATCGTCCCGCGGGAGCAAGGTCGCGATTCTCGGCGTGGCGTACAAGTAGGACATTGACGACCCGCGCGAGTCGCCGAGTTTCGCGTTGCTCGACCTGCTGCTGAAGAAGGGTGCGAGTGTCAGTTACAACGACGCGCACTTACCGTCGCTGCCGCGAGTGCGGTACTGGCCGCACCTCGAACCAATGACGAGCGCGCCGCTCACGGCGGAATACCTCTCGCACAGGACTGCGTGCTCATCGGCACGGATCACGCGGTTTACGACTACCGGTTTCTTGTGAGGCACAGCCAGTTCGTTATCGACACCCGGAACGCGACCAAACCCGTCACCGCGGGTTGCGAGAAGATCGTGCGTGCCTGACGAACGCCAGTGTAGGATACAGGAGGCTCCTCTCCGATTCCTCAACGGGGGTGTACCATGTACCGCGCGTTCGGCCTGCTCCGACCCGATTCCGACTTCAGCGTTGACGAGGCACTCACCCGGCTCACCGCGAAGTTCCCCAGCTTCGGCGTCACACGCGAAGCGGATCAGATCACCGTCAGCAAGGGTGAGTGGTGGATCGCGCTGGCGCTGGTCGCGGGGGCGCACATCCAACTGGAAACGGAAGGGCTGGTCGAGCACCTCGCGGGCGTGGAACCGGCCGAGGCCGAGGCGTTGGTCGCGTCCGACCGCCGCGTCGAGATCTGGACCGACGTGCCCGATCCCTTCATGGAGCACTTCGACCACTACTTACTCGTCGTAGAAGTGCTCAAGAGTTTCACCGGGTCGCTCGCGATCGATCCGAAAGAACCCGGACTCCTATAGCTCTTCTCACCTCGCTCCCCGGCGGGCGTTTGTTATCATCCAGGCATGTCCACCGAAGCCGCCCTGCTCCGTGCGATCCGTGAAATGCCCGACGAGGACACACCGCGCCTCGTCTACGCCGATTACCTCGACGAAGAGGGCGACTCAGCACGCGCGGAATTCATCCGCGTGCAAGTCGAACGGGCGCGCATTCCCGAAGGCGATCCCCAACGCGCCGCGCTCGAAGACCGCGAACACGACCTGCTCGCGGAACACGAATGCGCGTGGCTCGGTGTCCCGCCCGACGACATGGAGGGGCTTACGGAGTGGGAATTCGAGCGTGGGTTCGTGAACGAGATCGCGGCCAACCCGTATTTCATGCTCGGCCCCGGTTCCGACCTGTGCGCCGCACACCCGGTCCGTCGGTGGAGCGTGCAAGGCGGTCAGATGGACATGATCGAAGATCTGCGCGAAGCGGGTCGGAAGGGGTGGTTCGCCCGCCTCGAAGCGATCGACCTCGCGGGCTGGTACACGACGATCGGCGAACTCGGTCAATTCCTCTGCCGCTCGAACTTCACGAAACTTCGCGAACTCGACCTCACCGCAAGGCCGGGCTTGGGCGACCTGCCAGAGTTGTTGGGCTACGCTCCGTTCCGCGACCAACTGAAGGTTCTCCGCTGCGGCGCACCGGCACAGTATTACGACGAGGGCCGGCTCGACGTGTGGGAACTCGTTCGCGCCCTCGGGACCAAGAACAGCCTCGAAGAGTTGACCGCGGCCGGCGCACAGATCACTGCGGACGACCTGGGTGGCCTGCTCGCCGCGCCGTGCTGCGAGCGACTCAAGGCACTCGATCTCCGCTACAACCAGATCGCGCCAGACGGCTGGGTGGCGTTCCGTGCCGCGAAGTGCAAGCTCCGCGAACTCGACATCTCGGGCACGCCGCTCGGCGGTATCTCGCTCGACAATCTCCTCGGCTGCGGTTCGCTTTCCGAACTTCGGCAGCTCCAGATGAACGGCTGTGGTAGCGCGATGGCGAACCTCCACGCGCTGGCCCGCTCACGGTTCTGGGCACAGGCCGAATCGCTGCGGACGCAACACGGTTCGGTGCCGGAAATCTCGCTCGAACCGCTCTTCACCGCGACCGGTTCGCCGGCACTTGGCATTCTCGATGTTGGGCAGAACTGGCTGCGCGATGGCGGCGTGGCACAACTCTGTGAATCGCAGTGGGCCGGATCGCTCACCTACCTCGACCTGTCGTCCAACTACCTGACGGATGAGGCGCTCCGCGCGCTGGCTCGCAGCGGCCGATTCAAAAAACTCCACACTCTGCACCTCAACGGCAACAGCGTGTACCACCAGGAAGGAGCCGAACAGCACGAGTCGATCACGGATGCCGGGCTGAAGTCGCTCGCGGAGTGCCCCGACCTCGCGAACCTCCGCGTGCTGTCCGTGAGTGGCACACGCATCACCGCCGATGGCGTAGATGCGGTGCTGAACTCCCCGCACTGGCGTCTCTCTGGTCTTCGGCTCGCGCAGTGCCAACTGCGCCGGAACGTACTGGATGTACTCGCGTCCTCGCCGCGGCTCGCGCGGTTCCAGGTTCTCGACCTGAGCATGAACGACGAGATCGACGTGGACGACCTGTCACCGCTGGCGGAATCCGAATACCTGTCGCCGCAAACGGAACTGGACATCCGAGGGATGTACAACGGCAACTCCGCAGTGCGAACCGCGCTGCACGAGCGCCTCGGCCGCCGGTTGAGTGAGTGACTGCGTCACGGTTCTTCGCGCTCGCATCGCCGACGTTCACGAGTTACGATGCCGTCATGTACTTCACGGACGAGCAACCGTTCCTCGACGCGGTGTTCGACCGGTACGCGGACGACCGACCGCGACTGGTGTACGCCGATTTCCTCGACGACTCCGGCGCACCGGATCGTGCGGAACTGATCCGCGTTCAACTCGCGCTCGCGCGCCTCGGCGAAGACGACCCGCGCCGGCCCGCACTCAGCGACCGACAGGTCGAATTGCTCGCTACCAACCGCAACGCGTGGACCGCGCACCTCGCGGGGTTGGTCGAGACGGTCGATTTCCGCCGCGGCGTTCCCGATTCCGTATCTGTCGATGCCAACACGTTCCTCGAACGTGGCGATGAACTCTTCTCGCGCCTCCACATTCGCCGTCTGAGCCTCCGCGACGCGGCCCCCGTGATGGTGAAGGTGGCTGCGTCGCCACTGCTCGCGCGCGTCCACGAACTCGACCTGTGCAACTGCTCTCTGGGAAACCGCGGGTTGGAACCGCTCGTTCGGTCGCCGCACCTCAAGAACCTCGAATCGCTCGACCTCGGGTTCAACGAACTCGACGACGCGGGCGTGCACATCCTGGCCCGCAGCAGCAACTTCGCGAGCCTCACGGCGCTCGCGATCAACGACAACGACCTGATCGGCGACGCGGGAATCATGAGCCTCGCGGGATCGCCGTTCTTCGCGGGGTTGACCACTCTGGACCTCTCCGGCAACGACGTCGGCGACGCCGGGCTGACGGCGGTGGTCGCGAGCAAGTCGTTCACACGTGTCCGCGTGCTTCGCGTGAGCGGGAACCGTATCGGTGACGCCGGGATTGCTGCCTTCTCGCGTTCCGCGTTGTTTTCTCGCGCGACGAAAACAGAACCGGAACTGGTGCTGCGGGCGAACACCATCGGGCACGCGGGCGCGGCCGTTCTCGCGTTGTCTCCCGCGCTCGCCGCTTGTACCACACTCGACCTCTCACACAACTACCTGGGCGATTCGGGTCTCGCGGCGCTGCTCGACTCACCCCACCTCGGCCGGTTGAAGTCGCTGCGCCTGGCGCGCAACCAAATCACAGACGCGGGTGCGACCGCGGCTCGCAAAGCCTTCGATCGGGTGTTCGCCCACGTACGGCACCTGGACTTGTCCGGCAACCGGCTGACGCGCGTCGGCATGGGCGTGATGGCCGCGGTGCGGGGTGAACGCGCGGTTCACATCGACGTGACCGGGAACGTGCAATCCGCGACCGCCGGCGACGCGCCCGTGGCCGTCTCGGACGTGTTGCCCGGCGTACTCGACGGCGTCGCCGAGGCCGCCCTGCTCAAGCGCCGCATCGCCCACCCCCGGCACCTGACTAACGGCGACTGAAAGTTACACGCGTACGTTCGCGAATCGCTTGCAACCCTCTCGCGGGGTGCGTAGAGTTTCCAAACACCTTTGCTCGTTGCGGGCGACCATCTCCGCGGTGCCGAATCGCGGCCGAATTGAAGGAAGGTACAACGCTCCTCAAGTCGAGCAGGGGTTCTTCATGTGTCTCCATGGCTCGAAGCCGTTGCCAAATTGATATAACTTCTTTACCAGGAACTACCTGTGAACAGCAACTGTCCCACGTGTGGGGCGCTTTACAATGTGGCCGCGAAGGACATCGGGCGGCGGCTGAAGTGCAAGAAATGTAGCGCCGCACTCACGGTCACAGAGGCCGGGTTGGTGGTGGACGACGGAACCGAACCGGCACTGGCCCCCTCACGATCGGCAGCGGACGAAACCGAGGAACCCGTTGTCAAGAAACGGCGTCCCTTCGGTCCCGGCTTCAACCCGCTGAGAGCGATCGGCGGCGTGCCCGGTCTGCTGTTCGGCACCGGTGTGTTCCTCGTGCTGTTCTTCACGTTCTTGCAGGTTCTCGCCGCGGCCTCTAACCAGCGTGCGATCGAGTACGAAAAGAAACTCGCCCTGGAAGAAGAAGTGCGCCTCCGCAAGTTGCTACCAAAAGGGAAGAAGGACCGCTCGGAACTCACCGGCGACGACCAGAAAAAATACGACGACGACAAGAAGAAGATCGAGGACGAATACATCATCCCAAAGAAAGAAGCGGACGAGGACAAACGCGGCACCGAAATCGGGAACAAGCGGTCGCGGTTGTACGAGGGCTATGGCGTGATGTTCGGCTTCATGCTGGTCTCGGTCGGTTGCCTCGGGTTCCTCCTCACCGAACAACTCATGCTGTTGCGGATTATCGCGGGGATCATCCTCGTGGGGTTGGTTCTGGGGTTGTTCCGGCTCGCGATCGGAACCGGCGCAGGTTTCGGTGCTGGTATAAGCCTCGGTTAGCCTGCCGCACGCAAAGGCGGTTCGTAGTCTGTCCAGAAGCGAATCGCCTACGCGCGCGCATGTCGCCCCGCGTCCCCGCACACGCTGACCGCACAATCATGCCCGACACTTCCGACCGGCCCAAGTACAAGCGCGTCCTGCTGAAACTCAGCGGCGAGGCGCTCGGGTTCCAAGACCGCAAACTCGGCATCAGCCTCGACGAGACGAAAGCCATCGCGGTGCAACTCGCGCGGGTCGCCGCCCGTGGGGTACAACTCGCGGTCGTGATCGGCGGCGGGAACCTGTTGCGCGGCGCGCAGTTCTCCGCCGGCGACGAGCGCATCAAACCCGCGACCGCCGACTACATGGGAATGCTCGCAACCGTCATGAACGGACTTGCGCTGCAGGACACGCTCGAAGCGATGGGCGTGGAAACGCGATTGCAAAGCGCGGTGCGCATGGAGACGGTCGCGGAACCTTACATCCGGCGCCGGGCGATCAGGCACCTGGAGAAAGGCCGCATCGTGATCCTCGCGGGCGGCACCGGCAACCCGTTCGTCACCACAGACACCGCCGCCGCGCTCCGCGGAACTGAACTCCAGGCCGACGTTCTGCTGAAGGCCACGAAAGTGGACGGAGTCTACAACGCCGACCCGGTTAAGAACCAGTATGCGGAGAAGTTCGAGAAACTCACCTTCGATCAAGTGATCCAGAAGCAGTTGGGCGTGATGGACATCGGCGCGTTCGAGATGTGCCGGCTCGCGAAACTGCCCATCCTCGTGTTCAACTACAAGCAGGACGGCGCGATCGAGAAGGCCGTCGCCGGCCTGCCGATCGGGACGATTGTCAGCGGGTAGTCGGCGAACGCGACTTCGCCCATCTTCCCGGATTGCCCACCACCTGCGACAATAATTCCATCGTGTCTGACTGAACACTGAACACTGAACCCTGGTGTGCCATGAATGCCCCACAGATTCTGAAGGACTCCGAAGACCGGATGGAGAAGGCGCTGGACGTGTTCCGCAACGAACTCCGAGGCTTGCGAACCGGGCGGGCGTCGCCTCAAATGCTCGACTCGCTCCGCGTGGACAACTACGGCACCCTGTCGCCCATCCGCGACGTGGCCAGCGTCACGTGCCCGGACGCCGCGACCATCGTCATCAAGCCCTACGCGGCCGACAGTCTCAAAGAGATCGAAAAGGCTATCCGCGCCAGCGACCTCGGCCTCGCGCCCAACAATGACGGCAAGTTGATCCGCCTCTCGATGCCCGCGATGAGCGGCGACCAGCGGAAGAAGATCGTCGCGCAACTCAAGAAGTCCGCCGAGGCCGCGAAGGTCTCGTGCCGCAACATCCGCCGCGACGGGAACAAACACTTCGACGACGCGGAGAAGGCCAAAACGATGACCGAGGACGAACGCGACAAGGGCAAGGTGAAGATGCAAGACCTGCTCAAGAGCTACGAAGGCAAGATTGACACGCTTAGCGCCACGAAAGAGAAAGAAGTGATGGAACAGTAGCGTCAGGAGACAGCAGTCAGAAGACGGAGTGAAGTGCAGAGGACAGGAGAGGACTGTCGCGGGTTAGCGTGCAACCCGCAGGTTCACCGCGTCCGTAGAATGGCGACATGCGATCACTCCGCGCCGTGTCCGAACTGTTTCCACATGCCGCCGAAACCGGGCTGACCAACGAACAGGTTGACGAGAGTCGGGCGAAATTCGGCCCGAACCGGCTTACACCTCTCCCCCGCGAACCGGTCTGGTGGAAGTTCCTCGAAAAGTTCGACGACCCCATCATCAAGATTCTGCTCGCCGCATCTCTACTCAAGATCGTGGTGGACCTGTTCGATGTGTCACCGACCGCAGGCGGGTCAGGCCTCGGTGCGGTAGTCGCGGTACTTGCGGTGCTCGCACGCGCGCGCCTCGGCGTGTGGATTCCGTCCGTCATGTTCGTCCTCGCGGGGTTGCTGGTCGGCGCGACCGTCGCCGCCGGCCACCCGTCATATGAGGGACTGGCGGTGATGGTCGCGGTGTTCCTCGCGACCGGAGTGGCGTTCTTCAGCGAGTACCGCAGCGACCATGAGTTCGAGAAACTCAACGCGACGAAAGACGCGATCCTCGTCAAGGTCCAGCGCAGCGGCGCCGTTCGCACTGTCGCGCTCGAAGACACCGTCGTCGGCGATCTCGTATCGCTCCAGATGGGCGACGAGATTCCCGCCGATGGCCGGATCGTGCGCGCGAACGAACTGCACGTCGATCAATCGCTGATGACCGGCGAGAGCGAACCGGTGAAGAAGACCGCGAGCGGCCCCGATGACACCTCCGACGGTCCGGACGATCCCGGGGGCGTGTTCCGCGCAACGCAAATCCGCGACGGTATCGGCCAGATGATCGTCACCAACGTGGGCGACGACACGATGCTCGGCCAGATCGCCCACCGCTTGTCAGGCGAACCAGCGATCGGAAGTGACCCTCAGCACGAGCGAGTCCAACAGAAACTCGCCATCTCGAAGTCGTCCACACCGCTGCAGGAGAAACTCGGAGTCCTCGCTCGCCGGATCAGCACGATTGGGTACGTCGCGGCTGTCGCGATCTTCGCGGCGCTGTTCGTTCGCGGACTGTTGGTGGGCGAAGTGCGGTTCCCCTCGGAAGGCGAAGATTCGGGCAAGGTGCTGCTCGCGAGCGTGCGGGCGTTGCTCTCGTACTTCGTCTACATGATCATTGTGATCGTGGTAGCGGTCCCGGAAGGGCTCCCGATGAGCGTGACCGTGTCGCTCGCGATTGCGTGGCGAAAGATGAGCAAAGCGAACTCGCTCGTGCGGCAACTCGTCGCATGCGAGACGATCGGCTCCGCCACCGTGATCTGCTCCGACAAGACCGGCACGCTCACGCAGAACAAGATGACGGTGGCGCGCGTCGGGCTGTGCACAGTCGTGTTCGACAAGTCGTTTGAAGAGACGTCGCTTCTCACCTCATCGGGCGTCGGTGACTGGCCGGCCCACAACTCTCCGCTGCACTGGTTGATCGTGAACGCGGCCGTCAACTCCACCGCCAACCTCGAATTGAAGAACGGCAAGACGATCACAATCGGCAACAGCACCGAAGGATCGTTGTTGCACTGGCTCGCGGCAGGCGCCTGGATCCGCGCCGACGACGGACTCGAACACCTCCACATGCGCGAGCAGTTCCCGGTCTTGTACCAGGTTCACTTCTCATCCGATCGCAAGCGGATGACCAGTGTGGTCAATATCAACGGCCGCGCGGTCACGCTCGTCAAAGGCGCGCCAGAAGTTCTCCTCTCGCAGTGCGACAAATACCTCGCGCCTGACGGCACAACGGACAATCTCACGCCCGAAGTGCGAGCCGAGATTCAGGCGCACATCTCCACCGCGGCCGGCGACGCGATGCGGACGCTCGCGTTCGCGCACGCGGAACCGCCGCCAGATTTCCCGCACGAGGCAGACGCGATCCACGCTCGGCGCACGGAGATCGAGAACGGGCTGATCTTCGACGGCTGGGTGGGCATCCGCGACCCGCTCCGCGACGACGTGAAGGAGGCTGTGTGTCAGTGCCGCGCCGCGGGCATCGAAGTGAAGATGATCACCGGCGACACGATCGAAACGGCCCGCGCGATTGGCCGCGATCTAGGTCTGCTCGACGAACCAAACGCGATCGCGATGACGCACGCCGAGTTCGCGCAACTAAGCGACGCCGAGTTGACCGCGTTGCTCCCGCGACTGCACGTACTCGCACGCGCGCTCCCCGGTGACAAGTTCCGCCTCGTGGAATTGCTGCAAGCGCAGAACCACGTCGTCGCGATGACCGGCGACGGCACGAACGACGCGCCCGCGCTCAAGAAAGCCGATGTTGGCCTCGCGATGGGCCTCTCGGGCACGGAGGTCGCAAAGGAAGCGAGCAAGATCGTTCTGCTCGACGATGCGTTCAGCACGATCGTTCGCGGCGTCCACTGGGGCCGCGCGCTCTACGAGAACATTCAGCGGTTCATTCAGTTCCAACTGACCATCAACGTATCCGCGCTGCTCATCGCGTTCATCGGGCCGTTTCTCGGTCTGAAGCCGCCGTTCACGGTACTGCAGTTGCTCTGGATCAACGTCATCATGGACACATTCGCGGCTATCGCGCTGTGCAGCGAACCGCCACGCGCGAACCTCATGCGCCGCCCGCCCAAGCAACGCGACGAGAACATCCTCACGCCCGCAATGCTTGGCAACATCTTCATCACGGCTGCGTTCTTTGTGTGTGTGATGATCGCAATGTTGATTGGAATGCAACACGCCGGGTGGTTCGCGGGGACCGGTCCGCGGTCTGGTGAATTCCCGCAACTCACGACGCGGCAGGTGACGCTATTCTTCACGGTGTACGTGTTCTTCCAGGTGTGGAATCAAATCAACTGCCGCTCGCTCGCGCCGGAGGAATCCGGATTGCACCGGCTATTCGAGAACCCGCACTTCCTGGGGATCGCTTCACTCACGGTGATCGGGCAGGTGCTCATCGTCACGCTCGGCGGTAAGGTCTTCACCGTCGAACCGCTGAGCGCAATCGACTGGCTGGTGATCGCGGGCGCTACGGCGAGCGTCTTGCTCTTCGCCGAGATCGCCAGGCGCGTCAGAATGGTACGAGCGAAAACCGGCGTAGAGTGACGGTCCGAGAAGGACCAACGAGGTTTCACGATGGCTGAGACGAACGAGAAGATGTCTGCGATTGCCGATAAGCTGCTGATCGGCCACTTCCACCGGCACGTGTTCCTGTGTGTCGGTGATTCCTGCTGCGCCGCGATCGGCAAAGAGAGCGCCCAGGCCGCGTGGGACAAGCTCAAGGGCGAGCTGAAGGACCGCGAATTATCGCTCGCGGCCGGCCCAACCGCGTGCTACCGCACGAAGGTCGGGTGTATGCGGATCTGCACCGGAGGGCCGATCCTCGTCGTGTACCCCGAAGGGACGTGGTACGCGGGGATGACCGCCGACCGCATCCCGCGGTTCGTGCAAGAACACCTCATCGACGGCAAACCAATCGAAGAATGGATCTTCGCCCGCAACCCGCTGCCGAGAAGCTAGAGCGTTTTCAGGAAATACGGCGCGAAGGAACGAGCCGCGACCGCAAGGGAGTGGCAGACCTCAACCGCGCCCTTGCGGTCGCGGCTCGTTGCCAAGACACTACACATTTCCTGAAAGCGTGCTAATTCTTCGCGGCCGGATAGCGGTGCGTCGGAACCGGCCGCCCCGGTCGAAGGCTCTGGCTCGTGCGGAACTCCGCGATCACGCCGGCCTTCGCGCACTCCGCCACGACCACGCGCTTCACTTCCGCTTCCAGCACGGTCGGGTCGATCGCGACGCGCGCGTTCACGATCAGGTCGGCCGCGAGCGGGTGCAGCCCGCTCGGCAGCGAGAGCTTGGGCGCCGTGTCGCTGCTCACCACGTTGCCCACCGCGAACGCGCTCGCGTCGTCCATCCCGATGAGCTTCAGGTGCGCCACCTCGCCGCCGAGCGAGCGGCACACAGATGCCAACTCACCGAGAATAACCGTGAGAAGCGAATCAAGGTCGAACGGCTTGTCCGAAGTGAGCCGGGTGGTCGCGTTCAGCCAGCCAAGTTCGGCCTCGCCTTCCGCGTACGTGTCGTAGTCGATGTCGAGGATCTTTCTGCCGAACGCGCCTTTCTGGTCGAGCAACTCCGCAAACGCGTCGAAACCCACACCGGTAGTTGCGCTGACGCGCAGCGTTGGGGTGTTGGGGAACTGCTCGCTCACGAGCCGCGAAAGTTCTTCGATACCTGGCGGGTCGAGTTCGTCGATCCGGTTTATCACGATCGCATCGGCCTCTTCGAGTTGCTTCTTGAAGATGTACGCGGCCTTCGGACTGAACCCGCCAGCGGTCTGCTTTCGTAAGATGCGAATTCCGTGGCTCGGCTTGAACAGCACCGCGTACGGCGCGACTTCAAAGCGGCCGGCGTAAAGATCCTTGAGCGGTTGAATGACCGTTGCGACAAGGTCGGTGCAACTGCCAACCGGTTCGGCAAGGATCACGTCCGGACGCTCGGACGTTTCGAGCGCCCCGACCCGGCTCACAAGGTCGTCGAACCGGCAGCAGAAGCAGGCGCCGGGAACCTCCTCGACCGCGATCCCCTGCCCGCGGAACGTGTTCGTATCAACGAGGTCTTGCGCCTGGTCGTTCGTCACGACGCCAACCCGCTTTCCCTGTGATTGGTACAAGCGCGCGAGCCGACCTAGCGTGGTGGTTTTTCCAGCGCCCAGAAACCCGCCAACCATTACAAAGCGCACAGACATGTTGCGTCTCACTGCGAAATATCGTTGAGGTTCAGGGTTATCTTTACGGTTCGGCCAGACGGCTCGCAACTTGCGTCCTGGCTCCGTTGGTCCCACCCTGTCTTCGCCTGCGGAGTTGGCTGTGTTTCGGTTGATGCGATTGATGACGCTCGCTCCCGGTCACTTCCACGCCGCGCTCGTGCAGAAACGCGCGCTGCACGGGGTCCACCACCGCACGTACGTGTACGCGCCGCTTAACGGCGACACTCTTAACCACCTCACGCGGATCGCGTCGTTCAACAACCGGCACGACAACCCGACCTCGTGGGAGGTGGATCTCCGGGCCGGTGCCGACTACCTCGAACGGTTCGCGCGCGAGCAACCCGGAAACACGGTCGTCCTCAGCGGGCGCAACCGCCCCAAGATCGACCTGATGCAACTCGCCGTCTCCAACTGCTTGCACGTGGTCGCGGACAAGCCGTGGATCATTGATCACCGCGACTTCCCAAAACTGGAGGCGCTGTTCCGTGAAGCCGAGTTGCGTGACGCGCTCGTCTGGGACGTGCTCACCGAGCGGTTCGAGGTCACGAACTGGCTCCAGCGCGAACTCACCCGCGACGCGGACCTCTTCGGTGACTGGCAGGTCGGCACGCCGGCTCACCCGGCCCTGTGGGTGCGGAGCGTCCACTTCCTGAAGAAGACCGTGAATGGGCAACCGCTCGTGCGGCCGTGGTGGTGGTTCGACCCGGAGATTTCAGGCGAAGCAATGGCCGACGTGGGCACGCACCTCGCGGACCTCTCGATGTGGCTGATAGCGCCGGACCAGGCCATCGACTACGCGACGCAGATCCAGATGCTCGCGGCCGACCGCTCACCGCTGTTACTCACGCAGGAGCAGTTCGGCGCGGTAACCGGTCTGGGCGCGTTCCCGCCAGAACTGCGTCCGTATCTCGCGGAGGGGAACCTGTACTACGCCGGGAACAACAGCGCGACGTACACGCTACGCGGGGTTCACGTGAGGCTCGAAACCACGTGGGAGTACGAGTCGGCCGTGGGAGGCGACACGCATGACAGCATTGCGCGCGGGACGAAAGCGACTGTGACGGTTCGGCAGCAACCGGGCACGCAGCCGGAGTTATTTGTTGCCGCGACCGACCTGGCGGACCACGCGGAGATGGTGGAGCGTCTCCGCGACCGGTGTGACGCGCTGCAACGCGACTTCGCCGGGATGTCGGTGTCGGACCTCGGCACCGAGGCACAAGTGATGATCCCCGATGGCTGGCGCGCGACTCACGAGGATCACTTCGCGGCCGTCATGGATGAGTTCATCCGGTACTTTCACACGCCTCGCGCGATTCCTTCGTGGGAGCGCCCGAACGTGCTCGCCCGCTACTACATCACCACGAAGGCAGTCGAGATGGCCCGCGCCACTTCTCACGTGCTGGGTCAGAAGTCCGTCCACAAAACCAGTTGATACCGTGCCGCGCTGAATCAGGCGCCGGATTCGAGCTGCCATCGCAGGGCCGTGTAGTCGATCTTCGCGTTGTGCCGATTGTCTACCGGCACGCGCGGCCACACCCGCACCTCGTCGATGTACGCCCACGCGACCGATCGCCGGATCGCCTCGACATCCCCCGGTTGAGCCAGGTCGTACGACTCCAGAACAAGCAAACGCCGACCCGAATGCGCCACGACAGCAGCGCGTTTGACACGCTCGTCGCGGTAGACTGCCGTCTCGGCCGCGAGCGTCGAGGTACCCGGCGTCACCGGTCCGGTGCCACACCTCGCCGCCAACGCGGAACTTCGTCTCCTCATCGCCTACCCCGTTCAGATACCCTTCAGCACGTGCCCGCCGGTCACCAGAATCTCGCCGGGTTGGTAGCGGACCGATCCAATGCGAGTTGGCGGGTGGTTCGGAGTGATCCCGCCCGGATCGATGCATCGCTCAGGCCCTCCGTTAACCTTCTTCGCTACGCCCACAGCGGTCTGCCGGTGGCTTGGGGAGGTGACGAGAAGCGGAGGTAACTGAAGGTAGTTGGTTTCGCGGCCCACATTGCGGTTATGTTCGTAAAGAGCGAATCCACCACGAAAATACCGGAAGTGGACAATGGTCGAACAACTGCTGTTCTGGGTCCACGGGCTGTCGGGCGCGGCGTGGTTCGGCGCGATCTTCTATCGGACGCTAGTAGTTGACGCGAAGGCGTTCACGTTCTTCGAGAAGCGGTCCGACTACGAACACTTCTCGACGCACCTCGCGCACAACATGCGGTACTTCGTGCTCGCGGGGTTGCTCATCTGTGGGCTATCTGGCTTCGCGCTTCTTGGCCTGAAGTGGGACGGGTCGAACGTCGTGTGGCTCGCGCTGATGGCCGCGAAAGCGGCAGTGTGGCTCGCGGCGTGTATGCTGTTCACCTACGTGTCGTGGGTCCACTGGCCGTGGCGTTGCCTGGCGGCACCAGTAGAGTTCGCGAAGTACCGGAAGCAGGGGCAACTGCTCGCAATCGGGATGGTGGTGCTGGCCGGCACCGGCTTCGCGCTTGGTCAAGCGTGCCGCGCGGTGCCGTGGCTGAGTGCGTGATCGCCCGTTCGATTCTTCGTATCCGGCTGTTCTGGGTTCAGTTGCGGTTGAAGGCTCATTCAGAGGATCAGTGATGGCCCGTCCCACCAAACGTGAACTCAACCAACTCCGTGCCAGTTTCATCGCTGGCCTTGTGAGTTACATGAACTATGGCGGCGCAACTGACGAGGCTGATCCCGATTTCGACCCTGACTTCGACCCCGGTTACATCCAAGCGGACATCAACCGGTGCGCGAAGATCGTTGATGAACTTCTTGCTTCACTGGAGAGCGTTGCGGAGAAGAAGAGCGAATCGATCCTGAAAGCCGTGAAAACCGCTGTGATCAAGCTCAACAAATTAAACGACCAGTGTGACGGCGGGCTCCTCGAAACCGACCAGCGAGAACAACTCTGCGCGATCATCCTCGCTGCCGCGAAGCGCGCGGGGCTGGCCTCCGACCACGACATCACTGAGGAATGGCGCGAGTGGTGACAGATCTCCTGTCAACACTCCAGCGCGAGAACTCCCGAACGCGAAACCCGGCTCTCTCGGCCGCGGGTCAGTCGTAGTTCAAGTTCACCAGACCATCGGCACGTGCGGCCAGGAGGCCCAATACAGCGCCGTCCAGACTATTCCGCAAACTGCGGACACTGCCGTCGCCCAGAACAAAGTTGCACACGCCGGCGTGCGGGCCGCCGAAGCCGCGAGTCGTCGCAGTCGAGACGCGGACGATCAGCGACGTACCGCCCAGCGCCCGGAACGAATACCCCTTGTCGCCGTTGTACGCCGGCCCGTCGCCCACGGCGGGGTCATTGAACCGGCCGATTGGCACGTGTTTCTCGCCCGCGAACACGGTGTTGCTCAGTCCGTCCACGATCTCCGTGAACGTCGCGCCCTTCCGAATCACGCCCGATAACGGGAAGTTGTTCGCCATCCAGAACGCCCCGTTGTTGGCGATCGGGTTGGCCGGGTCCACCTGCCAGTAGTCGCCGCTCGCCCCCGTAGCGGGATTGCCACTGCACACCGCATAGTCTCCCACGGCCCCGTTCGCCGCGGTCGTGGTATTGTCCATCGTGTCGATGCTGACGTTGCTTGCGGACACGCTACGGCGGCCGGGGCAGAAGTAGGTCTTCACCGCCGTTTCGCGCGCGACCGCGTTCTGCGAGTTGAACGCAGCGCCCATGTTCCACTGCTTGAACATGCCGTCCTGCTCCACGTAAGGCAAGATTTCGACCATCCACGTAAACCGGTTGTCGTGTCGCGTTGTCGGAAGATTGCCGACGGAGTCGTGGTGACCGTGGAACGCAAGTCCCATCTGTTTGAGGTTGTTGGCGCACTGCATCCGGGCAGCGGCTTCGCGCACCTTCTGCACGGCAGGCAGCAGGAGACCGATGAGAATGGCTATGATTGCGATCACCACCAACAACTCAATGAGCGTAAACCCACGCTGGGAAGAGCGTGTGAACATGAACCGTACTCCCGGAAAAGAAAAGGCGATGAATGAGCGAGAACGCACACCGGACGAACTAATAAACTGTAATCACGGAGACAACGATTGTCGATGCGTTCTTCCCTCTTTCGGAGCGATTCATGGTGCGGGCGTTGTGGTTGGTAGCGGCGGTCACGATGCTGTCGGCTGGGTGTGGGGGCAGCGGGTTGGCTCCGGTTCGCGGGCAGTTGGTCTACCCAGACGGCAAACCTGCGAATGAGTTAGTGGGATGCACAGTTGTGTTTGAGGCAACTGGTGCCGACGGGAAGTCGGTCGGTGCGGTCGGTGAGGTTGACGCCGAGGGCCGCTTTGAACTGACCACCAACAAGCCGGGAGACGGTGCCCCGGTCGGCACGAACAAGGTGTCCTTGAACCCACGCTGGAGGGGCCAGTCGGAAAGACCGGACCCGCTCCCCGTGCTGGACAAGTACGCCAATGCGTCAACGTCTGAGTTAACGGTCGAGGTGAAGGCGGGGCCTAACGACGTGCAAATTACGGTCGAACTGAAGCCCGGTAAGCCGCGGAAGTAACCGGGGCCGGAACGCCGTTCGCGCGAGAGTTCCGCAAGTGCGAAACCCTGTCTCCCCTTCTCACGTATACTATCTGTGCGGCAGCGTCGCCTCATCATGTCGCCGCAGTCCAGGGAGGTTCGCGGATGTCTCGGACGGCTCATGTCGGGTTCGCGGTCGCGGTTCTCGCGCTCGCGGGCGTTCTGGTCGGGTTCAACGGCTCGGTGCCCGCTTCCGCCGCGGACCCGCAAGTCAGCACGGATAAACTCAACAAGACTATCGACAACATCAAACTCCCCGCGACTGAGGGGAAGACGCCCACGCTGAGCGACTTCGCAGGCACGAAGGGAACGGTCGTCGTGTTCCTGTCGTTCGATTGCCCGGTCTCGAACAGTTACGCGGCGACGCTCACGGAGCTTCACAAAGCGTACGCCGCGAAGGGATTTGGCTTCCTCGCGCTCGTGCCCACCGACGATACCGCACTCCAGATCGCGGTGAAACTAAAGGAGTTCAAACTCCCCTTCCCCGTGATCTCCGACAGCAACCATGTCGCGTCCGAAGCGTTCAAGGCCATCGTCACGCCGGAAGCGTTCGTCCTCGATCACAACCAGGTGCTGCGGTATCGCGGGCGCATCGACAACCAGTATTACGGCCGGATGAAGAAGAACCCACAGGTAACTGAGCGTGACCTCAAGGACGCGCTCGACGCACTCACCGCGGGCAAGGACGTTCCGACACCCGCGACGCGCGCTATCGGGTGTCACATCGACCCGAAGGAGCGGAAGGTGACTTCCGAGAACGTGACGTATCACCGCGACGTTCTCCCGATCCTTCAGAAGCACTGCCAGAGTTGCCACCGACCCGGCGACGTCGGGCCGTTCTCGCTGCTGACGTACAAGCAAGCGGTCGCGTGGTCGGCAGACATCGTGCATTACACGCAGACGAAGGACATGCCGCCGTGGAAGCCGGTCGCGGGGGTCGAATTCAAGAACGCCCGCCGACTCACCATTCGCGAACTCGATACGCTCGCGGCGTGGGAGAAATCCGGCTGCCCAGAAGGCGAAGTGAAGGACTCGCCCCCGGCCGCGAAGTTCCCGGACGGCTGGCACCTCGGCGAACCCGATCTCGTCGTCGAAATGACGGACGACTTCCACGTCGGCGCCAAGGGCAAAGACACGTTCCGCTGCTTCGTGCTGCCAACCGGACTGAAGGAGGACAAGTACGTCGTCGCCTACGAGGTGAAGCCGGGCAACGCGACCGTCGTTCACCACACGCTCAACTACTTCGACACGACCGGCAAGGCGCGCAAGCTCGAAACAGCCGAGAAGGAGCGGAAGAAGCTCGCGGACGAACCCGATCGCGGACCGGGCTACTCGGTGGCAATGGGGATCGGCTTCCTCCCCAATCAAGCCGACGCGCCGCGTCCAGATGTGCCGCCGATCGGCTTCGTCGGCGGGTGGGCACCAGGGCAACTCGGCACGAAGCTCCCCGAGAACTCCGGCATCCTGCTGCCAAAGGAAGCCGCGATCGTGCTACAGGTCCACTACCACCGCACCGGGAAACCAGAGAAGGACCGTACAAAGATCGGCTTGCACTTCGCGAAGAAGCCGGTCGAGAAGCCGTGGACCACACTCACGGTCGGCGGGATGTCGATCTTCGCAGCCATCCCCGCGAACAAGGCGGATCACCCCCTGAAGGGGTCCGCGTGGCTCACTGCTGACGCGAACATTCACAGCGTCATGCCGCACATGCACCTGGTAGGCAAGAGCGTGAAGATCACCATGACCCCGCCCAACGGTAACCCAATCGTCCTGGTGCAGATCAAGGACTGGGATTACAACTGGCAGGAATCGTACTGGTTTACGAAACCGCTGTTCGCGAAGGCCGGTACGCGGTTCGACATCGAAGCGGTGTTCGACAACTCCGCCAAGAACCCGAACAACCCCAACAACCCGCCGAAAGACGTGGCGTTCGGCGAAGAGACGACGAACGAGATGCTGTTCGGGTTCATGGGCGCGACGCCGGCGGGCGCGGAGCGCCCGCGCATGCTTCGCACCGAGCCGAAGAAGGAGAAGTGAGCCTTCGCGTAGCCGCGACGCGCAGCGGAGCGTGAACGCTCCGCTGCGCGTCGCGGCTACGCAGGTTGAGACAACATCATTTCCCTCCTCATTCTGCTACAATCCCTCACAGTTCCCTCTCAATGGAGTCACCACATGCGATGGCGCAATGCGCTCGCGCTCGCGGCGTGTTTGGGGCTGTTGCCCCTGCTCGCAACGCGCGCCGACGAGAAGCGGAAAGCCGCACCAGAGCCCAAAGCGGCAAAGGCCGCGAAGGTCGAAGTGCCGTATCGCCTCACCGACACGAAGCACCTCATGGTGCGCACCAAGATCAACGGGAAAGGGCCGTTCAACCTGATAGTGGACACCGGCGCGCCTGCCGTGTTCATCACGAAGAAAGTCGCCGAGAAGGCGAAGGCCAAAGAGGGCGATAAAGGCTGGGTGAACTTCGACACCTTCGAGCTTGAAGGCGGGCTGAAAGTCGAGAATGCGCGCGGGCGGATCGAAGACCTCGTGCAACTTGACGGCATGAACGGGATGGGGCTCGCGGGCGTCGAGCTACACGGCGTCATCGGCTATAACGTGCTCGCCAAGTACCGCATCGACTACGACCTGACCAGCGACAAACTCGTGTTCGAGGCGATCGCATTCGACCCGCCACCGCTGATTCCGCTCGGCGGCAAAGGCGGCGAGGGCATCCAATCGATGGGACCGATGGTGAAGATGCTCACCGCGTTGCTCGGCATCAAGCCGAACTTTGAAACCACTCCCCGCGGTTTCACCGGTATCGAGTACGACGAGAAAGACGGCAAGGTGTTCATCAAGGCGGTACTCGCGGGCAGTCCAGCAGAGAAGGCCGGACTGAAGGTCGGTGACCACATCACCAGCATCAAGACGGACAGCATCGACTCCGGCAAAGATCTAACCAAGGCGCTCGCAAAGGCCGGGGTCGGCACCAAGTGGCGGTTCTACGTCACTCGCGGCGGCAAGGAAGAAGAAGTTGTCGTCGAACTCGGAAAGGGGCTGTAACCATGAACCGCGCACTCGCACTTTCCGTGTTCGCCGCTCTGCTCACCTTCTCGCAGAACGCTTTCGGCGCACCGCTGGACAAAGAGCCGCTAAAGCCGGACGAGAAGCCGGTCGTGATTCCGTTCGAGTTACTCAAGTCGCGCCACATGGCCATTCAGGTGAAGATCAACGACAAGGGGCCATACCGCCTGATCTTCGACACCGGCGCGCCGACGAACCTCGTGAACAACAAAGTCGCGAAAGAGGCCGGTCTACTCGCGAAGGACGACAAACCCGCCCCGCTATTCGGGGCCGCACCGGCCCCGAAGACCATCAAGAAGCTGGAAATCGGCGCCTTGAAGCTCGAAGGAATGCCGACGATGGTCATGGATCACCCCACCGTCTCCGCGATCGCGGAAGTGGTCGGGCCGATCGAGGGGATCATCGGGTTCCCGTTCTTCGCACGCTACAAGATGACTATCGACTACGAGAAGAAAGAGATGACGCTCACGCCTAACGGCTATGTCCCAGGCGACGCGATGGCCGGCATGATGGAGAAGCTCATGGGCGCGTCCGGCAAGAAGGCGGAGCCAACGGTACTCGCACCCGCGGCGCTGTGGGGGTTCGACGTATTATCGCGGAAGGCGGACGACGAAAACCCCGGCGTGACCGTGGACAATGTGTTGGCGAAGAGTCCCGCAGCGCTCGGCGGGCTGAAGAAGGGCGACCGCCTGCTCACCGTCGACGGCCGCTGGACGGACACCGTGAGCGATACGTTCCTGGCGGCATCACTCGTGAAGCCGGGGAAAGCGGTAACGCTCGTCGTGAAGCGCGACGGCAAGGAAGTGAAGCTCACCGTCACGCCGGGAAAGGGGTTGTAAGTGACTTTCTTGCGGTGCAGACCATTCGGCCCAACGGTACTTACTTTGTGAATTGGTCTTCGCCCTGAAGGGGCGGGATATCTTAGCCCTGGGTTCGCACGGGTAGTCTTTGCACCCTGAAGTGCGGCACGCCACCTGTCCCAGGCCTTAAGCCTGGAGATCAAACGGCCTCGTACCCAGGGCGTTGCCCTGGGCTAAGATATCCCGCCCCTTCAGGGCGAAGACCAATACAGGGCAAACACCAAAGTACGTGTCATTGGGCCTTCGGCCTGCACCACGAAGAAGCAGGTGACCCGTGCTGAAATGGCTCGCGTGCTGGCTCGGTGTGGACAAGCCGGATTCGCCGCGCGCAATCGCGGAGCAGGCAAGCGACCCCGAACCGGAACAACGGGTCCGCGCCGCGAAAGCACTCGCCGCCGTGCCCGAACCGTGGGCGAGCGAACAACTTTTAGGATTGCTCAAGGACGCGGTCGACACCGTCCGTGACGCGGCCCGCGAGGCGCTCCGCAAACAGGGTGCCGCAGCAGTCAACGCGCTGCTCAAGGCGCTCGACCACGCGGACCCGAAGATCGCGGTGTACGCGGCCGAACGCCTCGGCGAGTTGAAAGCCCCCGACGCGATTCGACCACTGCTACTCACACTGAAGTTCGGCGCGGTCGAAGTTCGGGCCGCGTCGATTCGCGCGCTGATCGATTATGGCAGCGCCGCGATCGCGGCACTCGAAGCGGCCCGCACCGATCCCGACCCGTGGACACGCCTTCGCGTCGACGAAATCCTCAGCGCGATCCGCGTCGCCACGCCAACAGCGGAAACATTACCAGGCGCTCCACCCGAGATTACAGGGGCAGCCGATCTGGAAAAAGGCGGATGACACCGCAGTGTCACTCTTTGCGGAAGTGCCCGTCTTGCGTGACCACGTAGAGCGGCTTCGGCGGGTTCACGTCGCGATTCAACCATGTCGCTTCAAAGCCGCGTCGCGTCGTTTGGAGTTGCATGTTCGGCGGCGGTTTCTCTAACCCGAGGTCTTTCACCGCGGTCGTGAACTTGCCGTTTTTTTTGTTGTACGCGTGCTGCGCATAGTACGCGCGGTGCAGCGTATCGCGGATGTCCCAGTCCGCATCCGGCTTGAAGTTCGCTTCACCAGGCTTCGCCGTGCTGAACTGCAAGTAGCCCCAACGCTCCGGGCGGTGCATGTCGATCACGCCCTGCGGCGACCACACCCAGTTGTGTTCGGCCTTCCCTTTCACCTTCTGGTACTTGCCGTCCACGATGTCGGTGTCCCACTCCACGCGTGAGAAGTTGATGCGCCACTGCTCGCCATCCTTCGGCGGCACCTTGAGAGTGCTGAGTTCCGCCAGCCCCTTCCACGGCCACTTGATTTCGAGCGTCCAGCCGGTGTCCTTGTCGCGCGCGTCGTTGAGCGTGCCCTGTACCTTCACCGCGGTCTTCAGCCCGGTGATCTCCCACGCATTCACGGCTTTACCGCCGTTCTTGTACGGCTTCGTCAGAAGCAGATCCCAGGTCGTGTTGAGCGCGTTCAGTTCGAGTTCGCCGTAGAGGTGGTTGTCGCCGTCTGGGTCGAGGAAAACTTCAAAGTCGTTGTCGTAAAAGATGACCGTGTCGTGATCCTTGAGAGTCGCCCAGACGTGTGGCTCTTCCATCTCCACCGCGATGTACAGTGCCTCGTCGTCCCATAGCATCTTCACCCGCGTGCGAAACCGCGGCTTGGGTCGTTTGTCGCCCTCAATGTCCACGAACGCATCGGTCCACGGGGCCGCCTCCCACGCGGCGTCCTTGAGGTCGCCGTCGATCGTGACCGGTGCGGTCGCGCGGTAACAGACGTAGCCCTTCGGGTGCGGGAACGGCGCAAGCATCTCCGCGTCTGTCGGCGCCGCACCGATCGCAACAAACCCGAGAACTAGTGCGACGAAACATGAGGTGGCGCAAATCTTCATGGGTGTCCCAGCGAGGTTCCTGTTCAGCGCCCGACCCAGAGGGCGACGCACTACTCAGGTTGTTTGAACAAGTCGAGGAACCGGTCCTCGTACCGCTTGAACAGCCCCAGTCGGTCGAGTTCGCGTTTCAACTCGAACGCTTTGGTGCGGTCAGACGCGGCGCGACCGAACAGTTCCTCGATCCGCTGCACCGACGACGGCGGGACCGATTCGTCCGGACCGACGTACTGGTACCCGATCCCCTCATGCTCAGGAGCGTTTTCAGGCTCGACCGCGATCTCGTTCCCCGCGAAATTAGTGTCGTCGTCTTCATCGTCTTCCTCGTCTTCGTCCTCGTCTTCCTCGTCTTCCTCGTCTTCGTCGTCTTCATCGCCATGTTCGGTTTGCTCACCGTACTGGTCTTCGACGCGCGAGAGCAGATCGCCCAGTTGTTCCTCGACGGCGTGGGCTTGCTCCGCGAGTTCGTCCATATCAAGGTTCACGCCCGTGAGGAGGGTGAACGCTTCGAGGATCGCGAGCGACGCTTTCGGGAACGGAACCTGCGCGAACACCTGCGGCATCTCGCCGAGGAAGCACGTCCCACGCAGCCCGCTTGCGGCGGCAGCACCGAGCAGCACGCCATTCAGCCCGCCGATGTTCCCCTCTTCGAGAATCGTCACGTCGAGCCGGCGGAGTTCTGCGACACCGTCCTCGTCGGTGGCCGCGCCGAACACCCGCGACGGGTGTTCGGGCCGCATGTCCGTTGCCATCGCCGCGAACGTGATGACCCGCTCCACGCCCAGTTCGCGCGCGTAGTCGATCACCTGCCGGCAGAACGGGAATTTGCCCACGGGCGGCTGCGCCTCACCGAGGAAGACGACGAGGTCGTTCCGCTTCCGCGGGTCGGTCCACACGAAGAACCGGTTCCGCGGTCGGCGTGCCGGCTGGATTACACCGCCCTTCACCACGACCTGCGTCACGTCGAACAGTTCGCCGCCCTCGAACTCGGCCACGGCGGTCATGCCGAGTTTGGAGAGGAGATAGACGCCCGCGTTCAGCGCAACGTGGCCCATCCCCGGCCACGCGGCCACGAACCACGGGTGTGTCAACTTCGGGATGTCGGGCATGGTGAGCGGCTCCGGGTACAGCGGTGCGCGACGCACCCGCCAAATTCAATCATACGCTACTTGCGTGCCGCGCGTGGAACTGGACCGTTGCGTTCAGGGAGAGGTGCCCTCCGCGCACCGCACGACCAAACTTCGGTCACAGAGGCTTGACCGGCGCCCCCGTTCCCGGATGATCGTGAGTAGTTGCTTTCGATCAACTCGCCCGGAGCCGGCATTGTCCCACGATTCGAGCCTCGAACCGACACTCCGCGCCGTCGAACCGGCTCTGCGCCTGGTGCCCGAACGGCACCTACGACAGGTGCTCCACTTCCTGACCGATCGCGGGCACACACTGCCGGCACACGCAGACCTGCCGTTCTGGTTCAGCCGCGCCGATCTCGTCGCCGCGAACGTCCTGACCCGCACGGTCATGGAGGGAGCAGAGCCACTCCTGCTGCTCGTGACCGACCCGAATGACCGGCTTATCGAGTATAAGCCGCGAGCCGAGCAGTTGCGAACCTACTGGCGGGTACTGTTCCGCGCCGCCGTGATGAACGCGATCGACCAACAACTCGCGTCTGGCACACTCAAACCAGAGACGTGCTCGGAACGCCTGCACGCTTTTGGGCCGAGTGCCGCACGCGAGATCCGCTACATTCTGGAGAACGAACATCTCGCGTCTCCGGACGCGAGCGATGTGGACCGGTATCGCGTCTTCGCAGCGGTGTACCTCGACCTCGACCACTTCACCCCGCACGCGGCGGAAGAGTTCTTCCCCGCCCTGTCCCACGGCCACGCGGTTCGCGACCTGATCGCGCACGGTCTCGCGCTCACCGAACTCGTGAGTTCGTCGCGGCCGAAGGGGGCCGCGGACCTGGAACGCGACCCGCCCGCGGACGAACTGTGGACAGCTCCGCGTCCGACCGACGCCGCAGCGCCCGGTGAGCAACCGCCCGCTGGCGAGATGAATCGGCGGCTCCAGAAAGCAATCGACGCTGAACAGAAAGGCAATCTGGTCCGGACCGCGATTCTGCGGACACAGGCAGCCGAAGCTGCCAACGGCGAGGAGCGAGAACAGACCGTGACCGGCGCGCTCGCCGCGTTGGGGCAGTTGGTGGACCGACTCGGTGTGGTGTTGGACTGGGACCACGAAACGCGACAGGAGTGGCGGCAGGCGCTTGCCCCATTGCTCCCGCTCGCGGCGGCAGGTATCTGGCCACGCGCCGCGCGCTGCCTCTACGAACTTCAACGGATTACGGCGGACCTGGCGCGTGAGGTGTACGCGGTCGATCTGCCGGAAGCCATTCGCACTCTCGGCCGGCGCCCAGTCCGGCGGCACCTGCCGCACGCGCGCCCGGTGATGGTGTTGATGGCGTTTCACAAGGCGCACAAGCAGTTGCTCCGCGCCGGTCTCGGTGAGCAAGAACAGCTGCGCCTCGACCGACTCATGCACCACGAGCGACACCGGCGTGAACACGGCATTCGGCACACGTTCACGCCGATTATCGTTGGTGCCCTGACCGACGCTGGGCTGGTACCCGCGAACCGTGTGGAAGAAGTCGCACGCGACAAACTTACAGCGGAACTGCTCGACCGTGTGTGTGATCGCGGGTTCTTGCGCCTCGACAACCTGCGCGACGCGATCGCGCGGAACCTGCTCAAGTTGCCCGATCTGGCAGGTGTCGGCGAATTCTTCACGGGTGATGGGCTGTTGCGTGCGGACCGGAATCTCTCCTACGCACTGGACGGTGTGTACCGTCGCGGAGAGGTGTACCTGCGGGTGATCCATCGGCTCAGTTCGCTCTTTTTTGGCACCCCATGGGGTCGATTGCTCACACTCTACCTCCTACTCCCATTCGGTGGCGCGGTGTTCTCGCTGGTCTTCGCGGAGGAACTCCGGCACATTGGCGAGAAGGTAGCCGGGTTGGTGAGCAACTCTTTCGTCCCGAAGCCGCGGACGTATGTCCGGTCGGGCGGAGAATTGCAGACGCGAGTGGTGTGGGAGTGGGATTTCGACGAGGACGAACTCGAATTCTTCGAGCAGGAGGCACACGACCCGGAGACGGGGGAGGTCATCCTCCAGAGCGTCAAAGCGCGCGCCGACATCGTCACCCATGTGTTCACATCGTCCGCGTCTGACAAGAAGCTGACGCACTGGGAGTTCGACGAGAAAACGCTCGAGTTCTACGAGGCTCCGCACCACGGCCCAGACCTGATAACGTGGCCATCGGTCCTTGGACTGGGCGTCTTCCTCCTCCTGATGTTTCATGTGCCGCCGATCCGGCGGACGGTCTTTGCGGCGCTCGCGTTCGTGTGGTGGGTGGTTCGCGGGATACTGTGGGACGTGCCGTACGCGGTCTGGCGATCGCGATCGCTGCGTGCGATCCGGTTCAGCGGCATCACGCGATTCTTCCACCGCCACTTCTTCAGCCCCATGCTCCTGACCCTGATTGTGGTCGGGATTTTCTTCATCCTTGGCGCCCCCGCGCTCTGGCTCCTGTGGTGGGGATCGGCCTGGTTCGCCTTTCTCGCGATTGTCTACAACACGTCATACGGCTGGTCGTTTCAAGATCGCATCGCGGAGGCGCTGTCCGACGGGTGGCGACTGGTGCACGTGAATCTCCTGCCCGGTCTGTTCGCCACGATCATCGACTGGTTCAAACTATTGGCGAACTGGGTGGAACGGCAGCTGTACGCAGTGGACGAGTGGATGCGGTTCCGCAGCGGCGACTCGCAAGGGTCGTTCGCGATGAAGGCCGTTCTTGGGCTGGTCTGGTTCCCGATCGCGTACTGTACGCGGTTCGCGTTCTACCTGCTGTTGGAACCGCAGGTGAACCCGGTGAAACACTTTCCGGTGGTCACGGTCGGCCACAAGGTCGTGTGGCCGACGCTCCCGGCCCTGGCCGAGGTGATCGGGTGGGTGCCCGCCACAGTCATCATCAACGGGTGCCCAGGTATATTCGGGTTCGTCGCGTGGGAGTTGAAAGAAAACTGGCGGCTGTACCGCGCGAACCGGGCACGTGATCTCAAACCCGTGATGCTCGGCTCGCACGGCGAGTCAATGCGTGGGCTGTTGCGGCCGGGGTTCCACTCCGGCACGGTGCCAAAACTGCACGGCAAGGTGAGGCACGCACTCGACAAGGGCGACCACGCGAAGGCCACTCGCCTGCACCACGCACTGGATCACGCGGCTGAGGGTGTTCACCGTTTCGTCGAGCGCGAACTGCTGCCGTTGTTGGCCGGAAGCCGGCACTGGGGCGGTGTGGCCGTCGAGGTCGCCGCCGTGCGGTTCGGCTGTCAACGTGTCGAGGTGGAACTCATCGCGCCCGCTCTGGGCCGCGACCCATTCATGCTCGCGTTCGAGAACGTTGGCGGTGCAATTGACGCGAACTTCCCGCAACCGGGCTGGACGGACAAACTGACCGAGGAGCAGTGTGCCACCCTCATGTTCGCGCTCCGCGGGTTGCTCGACATGGCTGCGACGACCACCCTCGACGGCCGCCCACGGGGCGCCGGCGACCCACCGGAACCAGGGACCGACCCGCTCGCCCGCCGGGTGACCTGGGCCGAGTGGGTCGCGCGCTGGTGACCCGCCCTGGCAATGCCGCTAGAATCTACCGTACTGCCCGCGAGCCACTCTACCGGGACTCATCCGATGCCGTCCGACTCGATCGCCGGATTCCTCGATCACGCGAAGGCGAATCGCGTGCTGTTCCCCGACCAGGTGGAGCAACTCATCCGCCAGCCGGATGTCCCGCAGTCCGACCTTACCGCACTGTGTTCGTACCTTCTGGAAAAGGGCGTACTCACGCGTTTCCAGGCAGACGCGATCCGCGAGGGACGCGGCCAGGATCTGAGTTTCGGCAGTTACCCTGTGATTGACGAGATCGGGCCATGCCCCGGCGGTACCGCGTACCGCGCGCTGCACCCGGCGCTCCGCACCCCGGTCGTGCTCCGAAAATTCAAGGCAGACGCATTCAACCCCACCGACTCCGCGCCAAACGTGTTGAACCGGGCGAGACTGGTCGGCACATTTCCGCACCCGAACCTGATCCCTCTCCTCGACGTGGGCGTTTACCAGGGCCACGCCTACGCGGTCCTCGACCAGCCCGTGGATTCCGCGGACCTCGGCTCGCTACTAAAGGAAGTGGGCGGGGCGATGCCAGGGTTCCTTGCGGCGGAGTACGGATGGGCGATCGCCTCGGCGCTGCGTGTGATCCACGAACGCGGCGGCTGGCATGGCGAAGTGCGCCCCGGTTTGCTTCTGGTCGGCCCACTCACCACCAAGGCCACCGCCGACGGCACGATGAGACGCCGGCCCGCGCCGAACGCAACCGTGAGACTGGCCGAGACCGGCCTCACCCCGGTGCGTGCGTCAGCCGCGACCGACCCGCCCGGCGCCGACGTGCTGGCGTACCTCCCGCCCGAGCGCGTGGACGGGAACATGTACGACCCACGCGGCGACATCTACGGACTCGGTGCATCGCTCTACCAATTGCTCGCCGGTCGGCCCCCACACGACGCGGCCACGCCTGAAGAACTGCTGAACAAGGTCCGTGCGTGCGCACCCGTTTCGCTCGCTGCGATACGGCCCGACGTATCCGGCGAACTCGCCGCGTTCATCATGCGAATGCTCGCGCCACGCCCGGAGGACCGACCCCAGACCGCATTCGAGGTGGAAAATGCACTGGCGTCATTCTGCCGTCAAGGCGCGATCCCCGCGGTGCCGCAGTCGGCGGTCCCGCTCGCCACTGCGGTTTCGAGCGTGACGACGTTTCCGACCATCCCGGTCGTCGCCCACGCGGTCGCGGTGCCCGTCGCGGTGCCCGTCGCGCTCCCGGAACCGGATGGGTGGGGCGTGAACCCCAACGCCTTCGCCGACGCACAGGCCGCGTCTTCCGCGGACATGAGGCAGCCGCGACGCCGGCAATTGTCCGACAAGGACAAGAGCCGCTCGAAGATGTGGATTGCAATCGGGCTGTGTCTGCACCTGTCCGCGATGGGAATGCTCGCCGCGTGGCTCGGCGGGTACCTCAACTTCGATTCCTCCGATCCCACTCCCGCCACCCCCACGAAGCCGGACAAGCCGACCCCGAACCCGAAGCAGCCTCGCGGGAAGACCAGTTAACACATGATCCCGTGCATCGCGCAGGTCACCACGCTCGCCGGGTCGTTCGCGGACGATGTCGCGGATTACCCGGCCGGCGGATGCACCACGATCGAAGTGTGGCTCACGAAACTTGAACAACACCTCGAATCGGTGTCGCCGGAAGACACCCGGCTCGCACTCGCAGACCGCGGAATCACACTTATCGCCGCCGCGTATCAGGGCGGGTTGCTACTGTCGCAAGGCGAACAACGCAAAGTACACTTCGACCACTTCAAACGACGGCTCGCGCTCTGCCAGCAGTTCGGCATCCCAACGCTCTTGCTCGCCGCTGACAACCCGATGGCGCACGATCCGCAGGCATTCGGGCGCGCGGTTGTGTCGCTGACGCAAGCGGCACAGTGGGCCGCCGGGTTTGGAGTGCGGCTCGCGCTGGAGTTCCGCGCCGAAGCGTTTTGCTCGTGTCTCGACACGACTCTCTCGCTCGTCGAACAGTGCGGTGAGCCGAACGCGGGCGTGTGCCTCGACGTGTTCCACTACTACAAGGGACCGAGCAAGCCCGAAGACCTCGACCGGCTGACCACACGTAACCTGTTCCACGTTCAAGTGTGCGATGTGGCCGGCGTGCCGCGCGAGTTGATAACCGACAGCGACCGTGTGATGCCCGGCGATGGCGACTTCCGGCTCGACGCGGTCGTGCGGAAGTTGAAGGAGATCGGGTACGCGGGTGCCGTTTCGCTGGAACTGATGAACCCGGTATTGTGGTCGCTGAAAGCAACCCAGGTCACCGAACTGGGGATGACCGCTTTGAAGCGGTTGTTCACGTAACCGGCCCGGTCGAGAACACGCACCGAGGTAGTCCGGTGGACGAACGCGTCGCACTGTTCGCGAACGTGCTGAACGACCCAGCCGACGACACCGCGCGCCTAGTTTTCGCCGACTGGCTTGAGGAACACGACGAAGGCGACCGCGCCGGGTTCATTCGCGCGGGTGTGACCGCCGCGCGGTTCCGCGACGAGCCGCTGATCGATGATCCCGACTATTATGCCGCGATCAGCACGATGGCGGGCGTCGCAACGTGGGGGGGTCCCGCCCGTTGGCTCTCCGAACTCGGCGTCGGCCGCGTTCCGCTCACTGGGACGGACTGGTTGTGGGACAGCACCGGCGACCGCGTGACGGTGCGCATCGGCCGCGTATCGGGTGTGTTCACGCGCGGAATGCTGTCCGAACTGATTGTGCCGCTCGCGGAGTGGTACGATCTGGCGGTGCCCGCATTGACCGCGTGGCCACTGGAATGCGCGACTGTCACCGATGTGCCGGGGCTGAGGTTTTCCATCGATGCACCGACCGACGAGCGTCCCGACTGGCGACTGTCAGCCACACTCACGCTGCGACCCCGGCGGCGTCCCGGGATGCTGCGCCGGCTCACGAACCTCGTGGCAACAGAGGAGCACCGACAACGCCCGGTCGCGCCGTACCAGTGGGAAGCGGAACGCAGGTTCCCCGACCGCGCCGCGCTCGCGGGTCTAATCGACGCGGTGTCGATCGTGTTGGTCGAAGAGGTCCGCGCCGCGGCCGACAACCGGTGGCCGCCCCCGCCAGAGCGGTGACACCGGATTCCCACGGACATGCTTTCGCAACTCCCGACTTGACCCAACTTCCGTCTGAGGTGAACAACTCGTGTTTCACGAGCCAAGCAAATAAGGGCCGTGTCGGGAGGACGGAAGTCGGGACGCGGCTTGTCCGGCTTGCCAGTCAACCTGTGCGCGGTAGAATCGCTTTTGGATGTGACGGCCCGTAGTTTCTACAACTACCGGGTGTCATAGGCGCGCTTGATGGTCGAGCGTCTCGGAGAGGTGGCTGAGTGGTCGAAAGCACCGCTTTGCTAAAGCGGCGTGGGGGTAAAACCCCACCGCGGGTTCGAATCCCGCCCTCTCCGCTTCAACTGTCTTCAGCAGTCCTCGCTTGCTCTCAAACCCCTGAGAAATCAGGGGTTTGTTCGTTCCAGGCGAGTCGTCTTCGACACCCTCATTTTCCTCCACAATCCTCAAACGCCCTTGCTCGCAACCGCCCGGTGCTGCGCCGAGGACGTTCGCTCCCGGGACCACAGCCAGGTCCTTCAGGGAGAGGAGTCGACCCAATGCATCGCGGTTCCAGCAGAAGCCATTCCATCCTCCGAGCTGACGACCAAGAGGACCGGCGCGTGATTGGCCGGCAGGTCGTCCCAAACCAGATCGAGCCGGCCACCACAGGACACAACCGCTACGTCTCCCGTCCACCATTCAGCCGTCGGATGGTGACGACTTCGAGCGTGACCAGCGGGGGAAATGTGTGGAGAACGATCAGGTCCGCGCCGTAATCCCGGGCGCGTGAACAAGCGAGCCGAAATGCAGCGGCCGACGACTCGAAGAAATCGGTCGGGTGTAGGACGATACGAATCGCCAGCGTGGGAGTCTCCCGCTGGTTGGCGTGGATGCGAGTCAGCGAAGGAGCAAGCAGCAACGACCGTGCCAGTGCTTTCGCTCACCAAAACGCAAGGGCGGGATCTCCAGTGTGCCGCTTCCGCTCAGCGGTCCAGACCGGGGTGATACAATCTGGCACACGGCCACTCTGGGGTTGCTCACGCGGTCATTTCGGACAAACCAATGAATCTTGATGATTAACACGATTCAGAGGTCAGCGGCGGAACGAACTCAGCGGGCTCTGCCCGCGAAGCCGCGCACGCGAGCGCGAGTATTGGCACCCGGTTTGCCAGATGTGCAATTGAGATCTGCTCTCTGGCCAACTGCATGCCACTCTTTCTGGGAGGTTGATCCGTGTTCTCAATCCACAAGATTCTCCACCCGACCGATTACTCCGACGCGTCCCGCCCGGCATTTGAACTCGCCTGCTCACTCGCCCGGGATTACAGCGCGGAACTGATCGTCTGTCACGTCTCGCCGCCACCAATCATCGCGGCGGGCGAAGGGGTGGTGTTCGAAACACCTGCCTTTGAGACCGAACAGATGATGGCTCGATTGGAACAGATGAATCCCAGCGTCCCCGGTGTGCGGGTAACCCATACGTTGCTCCGGGGCGACGTAACGCCCGAGATCGTCCTGCTGGCAAGCGCCCTAAAGGCCGACCTGATTGTGCTCGGCACCCACGGCCGCAGCGGGCTGGGGCGGTTCCTGATGGGGAGCGTGGCCGAGGGGGTCATGCGGAAAGCCCCGTGCCCGGTCGTCACCGTGAAGGCGTCCCTCCCGGTCGCCCAGACACCCGCTCCGAAACCTGCGCTCGTGGGACTGCCCAACGATTGGAACGACTGACCCCGACGTGTTATGGTTCAGTCGGAACTGGAAGAACGCGGTAGGGGCGTGGACGTGGCGGGGATCACAGGGGTGACGGTGGTTCGATACGCAAACCGGTCACGTTGGGGTCCGGGCGAACGGGCAGGGTGACGCGGACGGTCGTTCCCACACCAACCGTACTCTCAAACTCGAGCGTGCCGTGGTGCTGATGCACGATACGTCGGCAGATGGCCAGCCCCAGCCCAGTGCCCTTACCCTCTTCCTTGGTGGTGAAGAATGGTTCGGTGAGGTGGATCATCTGCTCGGGCGTGATGCCGGCCCCGGTGTCGGCCACCTCAATCGCCACCGCCGGCACCCCGCCGGGCAGTTGCGCGGGCTGTACCCAGACGGTCAACCGCCCGCCGCCGGGCATGGCGTCGGCGGCGTTGGTGAACAGGTTCAGGAACACCTGCCGGAGATGTTGCCGGTCGACGACGAGCGTGGGCACGCCGGGGACGAACGTCAGCTCCACCCGGACCCGACGCTCCCGCATGTGGTGCTCGGTCAACTCGATCGTCTTGGTGATCTCCTCACACACGTCCACGGTGGATACCTGGTCGCGGCCGGCGCGGCTGAACTGGAGCAGGTTGGACACCAACCCGGCCATCCGTTCCACCTCCTGCTGCACGATCTCCAACGCCTTGTAGCGGGGGTCGTCCGACGGTGTCTTCGCCAACACCCCCTCAATCCGGAGGCTGACCGTTGCGAGTGGGTTGTTCAGTTCGTGGGCGATGCTTGCGGCCAGTTCCCCGACTCCGGCCAGCCGTGCCGCCTGCCACAACTGTTGAGTCGTCGCCCGCAGTTCCTCCGTCCTGGTTCTCAGGTCGGCCTGCGCCTTCTCGCGTTCTCGCTCCACCCGCACCTGGTCCAGAACCCGCCTGCACGCTTCTGGCAGGTAGTCGAGGTACTCGACCGACTTGAAGATGTAGTCCCGCACGCCGGCCCGCAGTGCCCGGACGATGGTCGCGTCGTCGGCGTAGCCAGTTACCAGGATGACCGGCTGGGTGTGTCCCTCGCCCTGCAGCCGGGCGTAAAACTCCAGCCCGTCCTCGATCCCAGACAGGCGGAAGTCGAGGAGCAGGAGGTCGATGCCCTCGGCGCGGACGCACGCGAGCGCCTCGTCGCCGGTCGTGGCGACGATCGCGGTGTACCCGGCCATCTCGAGCCACCGCTGCTGGAGCCGGGCGACGCCCGCGTCGTCATCCACAATCAGGATCGTCTCGGGGTGCGCCGCGGTCATGGTTGCTGCCCGCCCATGGTCGACGGCCCGACGGGAGGGGCCGGAAGTTTGACGATCGCCAGGAACTGTGTTGGTTCCGCGTGATCGGCAGCTCGATTCCCAGTCGTGCGCACAAACTCGATCGATACGCGCACGTCGCCGTCGACCAGTTCGTACACCCGCCGGCGCACCTCAGGCGGAATCCGCTCGTCCTGGAAGACCGCCCGGAGGTCTTGAGCCGCGGTCCCCAACTCCTCGCTGAACCCTTCCCGGTTGACCAGCGGGGATCGCAGGTCGTGCGAGATGCTGTACACGAACATCTCGTTCTCTTCGGGCTTCTGCGTTAGTTGCAGATTTCGTTCCGCTAACTCGGCCGTCCGCACCTTCACCCGCTCCTCCAGATCCTGGTTCAGCCACACCAACGCATCCTCGTACTTCTTGCGGTCCTCGGCGTCGCGGACGATGGCGGTGAGCAACAGATTGTCGCCGGTCCCGTGGCGAACTCGTTCACCTGCCGGGCGTGGTCGGTACCGTTCGGGGAGAAGAAGGTCGAGCGGCCTGCTGAGTACCTCGGCCGGGTCATAGCCGAAGACCTTCGCGGCCCCGCGCTGGGACAGGACGACCTCGTGCCGTGCGTTGACCACGACGATCCCGTCTTCGGCGACGTTCAGGATCTCTGCGAGTCGGTCGGGTGGAATGAGCATCATTGCGTACACCGAACCGGATGCGGCACCGCCCGGTCGGCGGAGGGAGGTTGGCCACAGATCATCAGACGACAGTTTCGCAGTTAGGCAGGGAAGAGTCAACTGTGCGGATGCGGCACACTCGCGTGGGCACACCACATGCGACCGATTCGCGAACCGTTGGGCGATTCGCGGTCGCACCACAACTCGGGAATCGGCACCCCCTTCACGGCACGTCCTTTGCAAGTTGGTGAATTTGGCTCCCGCTGTGACGATGCCGGGTGTAGCACCTGCTGGCCAAATAGCGGATCCCGAACCGACGAGGTTCCCATGATCGTCTTCATCCAGACCCGCGAATTGCCCACGGTTCAGACCGTCGTGGTGGTCGGCGTGTCAGCGAAGAGTTGGCGCGACGCCGTGTGCCAGGCGGTGGCGTCCGTTCTGAACCCGACCCGGCGCATGGTCGGCCTGGAGGTGACACGCAGCGAGTCTTGGCACACGGACGGTAACACCGTGTTCCGCGTCCTGGTGGCAATCGCCTACACCGCCAGAGTGAGACGAGCGAACCGGATTCGGCGCCGGCTGGCGCGGGTCACGGGCTGACACAGGCGCCAGTTTACACCGGCCCGCTCAACCTCCGTCATCCCTCGGTTCCCCACTACTGCAGACCGAGAATTCCCCCCATGCGGCACGGTTGATGCTTCGCCCCAATCTACCCGGCCCACGGGCGCGGCCACGGTCCAAGCCCACGAACAGGGCCATCACCCATTGGGCTACAAGAGGAGAGTACCATGTCAGCCGCACTCACCCCCCTGGCGCCCCGCGTTCGGAGTCCTCGACCCGTTCCGCAAGGAGATGGATGACGTGTTCGACCGGTTTTTCGGAGCGGAGGCCAAGAACAGCCTTGTGCGGGCGTCGCGAGTGGACCTCGAAGAGACGGACAAGGAGATCGTGGTGAAAGCCGACGTGCCGGGCGTGGACCCGAAGGACGTCGAGGTGACGGTGGAGGATGGCATCCTCACCGTCACGCCCACCGCCTGATAAACGCGGTGAGGCCGGTCAGGTGACCGGCCCGTTTTCTCCAAACCCCCAACCCCGAGAATCGTGATGGCCGCGACGACTGCCGAGTACACCTTGACCCTCACCGAGGAAGAACACACCGAGTTGTTGGGCATCCTGGAATGGGAACTGGCCGATGTCCACAGCGAGTGCCGGCGGCCAGACGCTCCCCAACAACTGCGGGATGAGGAGACTGTCCTCCGCCGGCTCACGGCCAAGGTCCGTGCGCTCGCCTCCCGGTCCGCGTGACCACTCGCACCAGACCCGTTCCCACCACCAGAACTGCGAGGATGCGATGACCGCACGCACGCTCACCGACCTGCAACCGCTGCTCGACCCATCCGCTGGCACCGGTTGGGTTCTCAGTTGTTACGCCGCGATCGGCGGCGTTGACGGGTTCCGCGCCGACTGGGAAGCGCCGTTCCGGGACAAAGCGGACGCGCTGAAGAAGGCCGCCGCCGGGGACGACGAAGCCCGGCAAGAATTGGACGAGAACCTGTCCGCGGTCCGCCACGGCATCGCGGCGCTCCGGGAAACCGGCGCCCGCTGGGCGGCGGCGTTCAGCTCCACGCGGCGGGGTTTATTCCACACCGTCGCGCTGGACGTTCCGGTCGAACCCGACCTCGTCCTCGACCGCTCTCCTTACCTCGTCCCGCTGCTGTCCGCCCTCCACCGGCGGCGGGAATACCTGGCGGTCCACACCGACACTCACCGCAGCCGGGTGTACGCGACGACTCCCGCCGTGGCGCGACTGCTGGTCGAGTTCGACGAGGTTGTGCCGAAACACCAGCACTCGTCGGGCGAGCGGTACGGGTACGAGCAGGCCACCATCGCCCGTCACCGCGAGGATCGCATCCTGCACTACCGCAAGGATCTGGTGCGCGCTTTGGAGAAAATCTGGGACGAGAGCCACTACGCCGCGCTGATCCTGCTGGGGGAACACGAGGTCCTCGAACAACTCCGGTCCGCGCTCCCGCCTCGCCTGGCGGAGCGGGTCGTCCGCGAGGTGCCTGAGTCCTGGTATGAGGGTGAGTCGCAGGTGGAAGAGAGAGTCCGGTCGCTCGCCGCCGAAGTGTTCGCCGAGGACGAAGAAACGGTCGCCCCCGATTTCTGGGAGTTGCTCCGAGAAGGTGCCGTGATTGGCGGCGCTACGGCGGTGTTGGAGGCAGTCCAGAACGGACGGATCGCGCCCAGCGGGCACGGCTACCTCGTCTTCGGGCCCGACCTGCGGGAAACGGTGTCCCGATGTACGATCTGCCAGTGGACGATCAGCAAGGCGCTGGACACAGCGCCCGGCCACTGCCCATGCTGTCAGGCGCCGTGCGAGTCGGGCAACCTGTTGGAGGAGTTGCTGCTCTCCGCGCTCAAACACGGAATCGTCGCCCGATTCGTGCCCGACCCCGCGGCGTTGAAGCGGTACGGCGGAATCGTGGCCGTCCCAGCGAGGAGCAGAGTGCCGTGAAGGGCTGTCCGTTGACTCCATCCTCAGCACGAGTCAACTGATGGTTCGCCGGGACATTGTTCGCCCGCGTGAGGGGTTGTCTGCCGACCAATGGCCCCTGTGCGGCGGTTGCGGGGTCGTTCGCCGGTGTGTCGCGGAACCTGCTCACCGGAACGGGCGAGTTCATTCTTAGCCGGAGCAGCGGGGGCCGGCGTCCTCCTCTGCGCGTTTGGCCGGACATCCAAGGACGGGGCGGAGCAACAAGGCGGCCGCTGTCTCGGCACCGGCGACAACGGGTGCCGATGTGGGGCGAGGAGGATGAAGGCTGAACGGCACGCCCGCGGCCAACGCGGGTCCGATGACCGGCTTCCACAATCGCGGAGGCGTTTCAGCTCCAAATCTGGACCGCACTCCACCTGATTTTCCGCGCATTGCTCGCCTCCACAGTTTTCCTCGATGAACACTTCTGGTTCTGCCGATTAAACCGATGTCCCGCTTCCGCGGAGTCGGCTCCATGACCGCGTCGATGACCCGGATCGCGGCCCTCGCCACGGCAACCTGCATAGCCTTGTGCGGGTGCGCGGTGCGGGCTGGTCCGCCCGGCCCCCCTATCTTCGCGCCGGTCCAGGGCGCGGGTCCGGGCCAACTGGACATGCCCCCGGTGCCGACCCGTCACCCGACCGTCATTCAAGCGGCGCACCGCGTGGCGGAGTTCGACGCCGGACTCCAGCCGGGACATACCCCACTTCATGCAACGCATCCTTTCGATGGGATTACCACACTGCGAGCCGAGGACGTGGTCCGGGTGGTTCTCGAACGGAACCCGACGCTCGACCAGATGCGGGCCGCCGCGGCGGCAGTCGCGGCACGCTACCCGCAGGTCACTTCGCTCGACGACCCGAACCTCGCCTTCTCGACCGCGCCGGGTTCGATCGGTTCCCCGCACGCCAACTATGCCGCGCGTG